>CAZDIF010000677.1:0-1501 GCA_964505365.1 uncultured Actinomycetota bacterium | reverse complement strand
TGCTGCGCCTGGACGCCGACCGCATCGACCGCACGCTGCAGGTCAACCTGCGCGGCGCGATGCTCGTGTCGCAGGCCGCGGTCCGCCCCATGATGCGGGGCCGCTACGGCCGGATCATCAACATCTCCTCGATCGTCGCCCTGCGCGGCAACGCCGGCCAGACCCTGTACGGGGCGGCCAAGGCCGGCCTCATCGGCTTCACCAAGTCGCTGGCCCGCGAGGTCGCCCGCAAGGGCGTCACCGTCAACGCCGTCGCCCCCGGCTTCGTGCAGACCGCGATGACCGAGGCACTGCCCGACGCCGCCCGCGAGCAGCTGCAGGGCCTCGCCCCGACCGGCCGCGCCGTCGAGCCCGAGGAGGTGGCGGCCGCCGTCGCCTACCTCGCCTCGCCACTGGCCGGCGCCGTCACCGGCTCCGTGCTGCCCGTCGACGGCGGCGCCGCCATCTAGATCCCCAGACCTCCCCGGACGACACGCGTCCGGGGTGAGAAGCCCCCCACACAAGGGAGAACCACCCATGAACCAGGAACTGCTGAACACCTTCACGGAGATCCTCGTCGAGGACTTCGACATCCCCGCCGACGAGGTCACGGCCGACGCGACCTTCGAGGCCCTCGGCCTGGACTCGCTCGACGTCGTCGACCTGACGCTGGCCGTCGAGGAGAAGACCGGCATCAAGCTCGAGGACTCCGAGCTCGAGGACATCCGCACCGTCGGCCAGGCCGTCGACGCCGCCGACGCCAAGTCCAAGGTGGACGCCTGACATGACCGCCACCCCCACCACCCACACCGGGTTCGAGGACGTCGTCGTCACTGGCCTCGGTGCCGTCACGCCCGCTGGTCGCGGGGTGGCGGACACCTGGGAAGGCATCGTGGCCGGCAAGGCCGCGGCCGCCCTGGACCCGGCGCTCGCCGAGGCGGGCACGCCCGTCACGCTGTCCTGCCGCGTCCCGGCGTACGACCCGGACGCCGAACTGGGCCGCGGGACGAGGCGTCGCCTCGACCGCTTCACCCAGCTGGCCCTGCTGGCCGCTGCCGAGGCACTTGCCCAGGCCGGACTGGTCGACCCCACCGAGGGCGACCTGTTCGGTGACGGTCTCGACCCCGAGCTCGCCGACCGCGTCGGCCTGCTGCTCGGGTCGGGCATCGGCGGCGCCGAGACCTGGGACAGCGAGTACCCGAACTACCTCGAGCGTGGCCCGGCGCGGACCTCCCCGCTGTTCATCCCGAAGATGCTGTCGAACACGGCGGCCGGGACGATCGCGATCCGCACGGGCGCCCGAGGCCCGAACATGACCGTCAACACCGCCTGTGCGGCCGGCGCGTCGGCGATCCACGTCGCCCGCGACCTCATCCGCACCGGGCAGGCCGACGTCGTCGTCGCCGGCGGCGTCGAGGCCGGCATCACCGGCCTGTCCATCAGCGCGTTCGCGCAGATGGGCGCGCTCACCCGCAACGCCGACCCAGTGACGGCCTCGCGGCCGTTCGACGCCGAGCGTGAC
>CAZDIF010000676.1:0-1502 GCA_964505365.1 uncultured Actinomycetota bacterium | reverse complement strand
GCGCGCACATGAGGGTTGATGCGGCTGAAGTCGAGCTTGCCGGCCAGCAGGAAGATGACGGTGCGGGCGGTGGACAGCCTGCCGTAGCCTCGGGCCTTGCGCTTGGCGGCCTGGAACAGCCCGTTGAGGGCTTCCAGGAAGCCGTTGGTCTGGCGCGTCCTAGCCCAGGCCACGATGCCCTCGAGATGGCGCCGGATCATCTTGGCGACCGCCTTCATGGGCTCGACCTTGGAGCGCATGACGTTGGTGCACCATTGCCGGAGCAAGGCGCGCACCACGTGGATCTGTTTACGATTGAGGATGGCCCGGAGCTGCTCGCGGTAGCGCCAGGCCCGGGCGGTGCGCTTGGTGGCAAATTGCGCCAGCACGGCGTCGAGCTTGTCCCGTGCGGCGCGGCTCTGGTGGGCGCGGTCCTTGAGCAGCAGCCAGCGCAGGCCCTTGAGTTCAGGGTCGGTCTTTTGTTCTCGACGCCGGGTGACATCGAGCGCCCGAGAGGCCTGGGCGATGACGTGGTATTTGTCGAAGGTGATTTGCGCCTGCGGCAGGTGATCGGAGACGCCGCGGATGTAGGCCGGCGACATGTCGATGCTGACCGCCTCGATGGCCTCCGGGTCGGCGCCGTGGACGCGCAGGTCCGCGGCCAGGCGCCCGATGGCCTCGGCTTCCCGGGTCTCGGTGACGAAGACCACTGCGCGGCGGTCGGCGTCAGCGGCCAAGGTGAGGTAGTCATGGCCCTTGGCGCGGGAAGTCTCGTCGATGGCCAGGTACCGGAGGCCGGAGAAATCCGCCTCCTCCAGTGCTATCCCCACGTAGCGCTCGCAGATGGCCATCACCCGGTGCGGGCTCAAGCCCACAATTCGGCCCACGGCGCGGAAGGGCATTTGCTGGGCCAGCATCAACACCAGAGCCTCAAAGAGCTGGGTGAAGCCCGGCAGCTGGCCGGCCCAGGGCGGCGCCACCTGGCGCACCGAGCCGTCGGGCAGACGGACCCGCGGCACACGGACCTCCAAAAAGCACTCGTGCTGGAAGAAATTGAGGTGCCGGTAGCGCTTGGTGACGGTGTCGTGGACCGGGTGGGTCCCCTCGGCGTCCGACACCGCAAACCGGCTGCCGCGGCGGAAATCCACCCGGATCGTCAAGGTCTTGGCGTCTTCCTCAAAGTCCACGTCGGCCACGAACCACGGCTCCGTCACGCCCAGCGCCGCCTCGAACACCTGCTTGGTCATGAGCATCACTCCCGGTCAGAATCCACCGGGATGATACCCACTCAGAATTCAACAGAGGCAGTTTTTCTGACTCACCCGACAGGACGGCATCCAGTTCAGTTCGGGTTATCCGGAAGACACCCTTCGGGCAGCTCAGCCAGAGCGAGCCACTGTTGTCTTCGGCGATGGCGTAGATCGAGTTATGCCAAAGACCGTGCTCGGTGGTGAATGTCGTGATCCGACCATCGTTCAGTCGGGACAGGCCGCCACCCTTGGTTCCGATCCACAATGCGCCGG
>CAZDIF010000675.1:0-1502 GCA_964505365.1 uncultured Actinomycetota bacterium | reverse complement strand
CAGCCCCAGAAGATCAGCTGGTGGGCGACCCAGCGCAGCCGCGACCGGCGGCCGATGAAGCCCTGCACGAACAGCTTCGAGACGGCCAGGCCGGGCAGCATCGTCAGGTTGCGGGTGCGGTGCTCGCCCCGCCACAGCAGCTGCCACCCGCGTTCGTTGAGCTTCGCGGTGGACGGCCGCTGCAGCCACACGACGTAGCGGTAGACCGTGCCGAAGATCGCGAACAGCGTGCCGAACAGGTAGCCCACCAGGGCCGCGTCGAACCACGTCAGCCCGCTGCTGCCAAGCACGACCAGGGCCAGCGTGACCAGCACCGCGAGGACGCCCCAGCTCACCGCGGTGGTGTCCAGCCGCTGCGAGCTCACACGCTGTCCTCCTGTCGGCGCACCCACGTCGCGGAGTCGGCACCGACCGTAGTGAGATGACGGCGACCGTGTCGGCCGATTCCGATCGAGCCGACGGGCCTTTGCAAGAATAAAATACGGTAGTCTCAGTTTTTATGTCAATATCCTGCTATCATGGTCGACATGCGCGATCCATCGCCCACGACGTCCCCACCCACACCGGATGATTCGGCGGTCCATCGGGCCCTGTCCAGCAGGGTGCGTGTCCGCCTGCTGCAGCGGCTGCGGGACACCGACCCCGGACTCGACGTCCGGGAGCTCGCCGACCATCTGGACCTGCACGTCAACACGGTCCGGGGCCACCTCGCGGTCCTGGAGGACGCCGGGCTGGTGGCGTCCGAACCCGAGGAGCGCGATCGTCCGGGACGGCCGCGGCTGGTCTATGTCGCGACCACCGACCGCCCGGTGACCGCTCCGGTGGAGGAGCCCGGTTACCGCCTGCTGGCCGAGGTCCTGGCGAGCTACCTCTCCGCGACATCCCCTGATGCCGTTGCCGGGGCGGTCGAGGCCGGTCAGGCATGGGGCCGGTATCTCACCGATGGCCCACCGCCGTTCCACACGGTGTCGGCGGATGAAGGCATTGACCGCCTCGTGGCCATGTTGGACGGCCTCGGCTTCGCGCCCGAGATCGACACCTCGACACCGGAATCGCCGCGGGTGCTGCTGCGGCGCTGTCCGTTCCTGGACGTGGCCCGCGAACACCAGGACGTGGTCTGCTCGGTGCACCTGGGGCTGATGCGCGGCGCGTTGGACGAACTCGGCGTGTCCGTGGAGGCCCGTGACCTGCTGCCGTTCGTCGAGCCCGATCTGTGTGTCACCGAACTCGAGGTGCGCGCATGATGGCGGCCGGGTCGTCGTGAGCGTGGGGTCCTCGATGCGGTCGCGGCTGCCGCTGGCAGGGCACCGGGACGCCAGCCTGGGACGGTCCCCGTTCGGCCCGACCGCACCGACCATCACCGCCGCCGTCGCCTACGCCGCCGCCGGCGTCGCGTGGGTGCTCGTGGGGGCTCCGCTGCCGGGCGGACGGTGGCTTGCGGTGCACCTGTTCACGCTCGGGGTGCTGACCAACCTCGTGCTGGTGTTCAGCGAGCACTTCGG
>CAZDIF010000674.1:0-1505 GCA_964505365.1 uncultured Actinomycetota bacterium | reverse complement strand
GTCCCGCGGCTGCTGCGCGAACGCATGTCGTGGACCGAGCGTCCACCGGAGGGCGAACGTGCCCGCGAACGCTGGCAGGACCTGCAGGTCCTGGTCGAGCTCGCCGGGGAGCTGCACGCGGACGATCCCGACGTGACCTTGACGGACTACCTCGGCGACCTGCGGCGTCGCGCCGACCTCGGGCACGCGCCCGACGGGGGCGGGGTCAACCTCATGACCCTCCACCGCGCGAAGGGCCTGGAGTTCGACGCGGTGTTCGTCGTCTCGTGCGAGGAGGGTCGGATGCCCAGCCGCTACGCGGTCCAGCACGACGATCGGGTCGGCCTGGACGTCCACGATCCGGGCTCAGCCGTCGCCGAGGAGAACCGCCTGCTGTACGTCGGCCTGACACGGGCACGCCGGCACCTGCACGTCACCTGGGTGAAGCGTGGCGCCAAGCGTCCGTCCCGGTTCCTGTACGACCTCGGGCCCGGCGCGCCCAGTGCCAAGCGTGAGGTCGCCGACCGCGCACCCAAGGCCCGTTCCGACGACGACGGCCCGCTGGATGCCGGCGCCGAACTGGTCTTCGAGGCGTTGCGCGAGTGGCGGCTGGAGACCTCGGTCGACCAGGGCGTGCCCGCGTACGTGGTGTTCCCGGACTCGACCCTGCGGGGGATCGCGCGCCGTCGGCCGGCCACCCGCGGGGAGCTCTTCGCGATCAAGGGCGTGGGGCGCAAGAAGCTGCAGCGGTACGGCGAGGAGGTCCTGTCGCTCGTCGACGACCTGCGGCCGGACGCCGAGCAGGCTGCCGCAGCCCCGTGACCGGCTCCGCGCTGTGGCGGACCTGGGCGGGGGTCGTGCTGATCTCCTTCAGCGGGGTGTGGGTGCGGCTCGCCGACGTCGAGGCGGTGCGGTCGGCGTTCCTGCGCAACGCCTACGCGCTGCCGGTGCTGCTGGCCCTGGCGTGGTGGATGCGCCGTGCGGGGCGTTCGGGTCCCCTCGTGATGCCGGTCGCCGTGGGCGCCGGGGTCCTGCTGGGCATCGACCTGATCGCCTACCACGCGGGGATCGGGATCATCGGGGCGGGGCTCGGCACGTTGATGCCGAACCTGCAGGTGGTGGTCGTCGGCATCCTGGCGCTGGTCGTGTTCGACGAGCGTCCCCACCCCGGTTTCTGGTTCGCCCTGCCGGTGGTGCTGGCGGGGGTGTGGCTGGTCGGGGCGACCGGGGTGGCGATCGAGCTCGACGGTTCGGTCCTCCTCGGGATCGTGTTCGGGGTGGTGTCCGCGGTCTTCTACGGCGGGTTCATCGCGGTGCTGCGACTGGCGAGGCTGCGCCGACCGGGCGCCGACGCCTACCAGACGGTCGCCTCGGCGACGTTGGGGGCGGCCATCGGGACCGGGATCGCCGCGGTGTGGCAGGGCGTGGCTGCGCCGGCGGGCAGCTGGCCGGCGGACGGCTGGCTGGTCGTCCTGGCCCTCGGCAGCCAGGTCGCCGGCTGGTTGCTGCTCACCTCGTCGATCCAC
>CAZDIF010000673.1:0-1507 GCA_964505365.1 uncultured Actinomycetota bacterium | reverse complement strand
TAGCCGCCCTCGCGGCAGGGCGTGCACTTGCCGCAGGACTCGTGCTCGTAGAACTTCACGTACCGGTAGACGGTCTCGACGACCGAGGTCCGGTCGGAGTGCAGTTCCAGCGCCCCGGTGCCCAGCAGCGACCCGGCCTCGGAGATCGACTCGAAGTCGAAGGGCAGGTCGACGTGCTCGGCGGTCAGGATCGGCGTCGACGACCCGCCGGGGAAGAAGAACTTCAGCTCGCGACCGTCGAGCATCCCGCCGGCGGCCTCGATCATCTCGGAGATCGGCGTGCCCAGGGCGAACTCGTAGTTGCCGGGGCGCTTCACCTCGCCGGAGATGCACATCAGCTTGGGGCCCGGTGACTTCTCGGTTCCCCACTGGCGGTACCAGTCGGCGCCGTGCTGGAGGATGTAGGCGACCGACGTGATCGATTCGACGTTGTTCACGGTCGTCGGGCACCCGTACACGCCGTGGGCCGCGGGGAACGGCGGGCGCAGCCGCGGCTGGCCGCGACGACCCTCCAGCGAGTCCAGCAGGGCAGTCTCCTCGCCGCAGATGTAGGCGGCGGCGCCGCGGTGCAGGACGATGTCGACCCGCTTGCCGGACCCGAAGATGTCCTCACCGAGGAAGCCCTTGTCGTAGGCCTGCTCGATGGCCCGGCGCATGATCCGGGAGCACCACCCGAACTCGCCGCGCAGGTAGACGAAGGCCATCTCGGCCCGGATCGCCAGGCACGAGGCGATGATGCCGTCGATGACGCTGTGGGGGTCGCGCTCCATCAGCGGGCGGTCCTTGAACGTGCCCGGCTCGGACTCGTCCGCGTTGACGACGAGGTAGATGGGCTTGCCAGTGCCCTGGGCCACGAACGAGAACTTCAGGCCGGTCGGGAAGCCTGCGCCGCCCCGGCCGCGCAGGCCGGCGTCCTTGAGCTCCTGGATCATGTCCTCGGGGGACATCTCCAGCGCGGCCCGCGCACCGGCGTAGCCGCCGTGCTGCTCGAACACGTCGATGTCCCGGATGTTCTCGACGCCGTAGCGAGCCGAGAGGACCTGGACGGGTCCGGTCTGTCCCATCGTCACTCCTCCTCGCCGGCGGTCGACTGGTCCTCGGGCGTCGGCCGCCGCTCGGGGGCGTCGGGGACGGTGGCGTCGCCCGGGTCGCCGGGCTCGCGACCCGTTGCCGGCAGGCTGGTGTCGGTGATGTCGGTCGTGGCGCCGGTGGTGTCGGGCTCGGCCTCGGCGTCGGGGTGGTGGCGCTCGTCGACCTTCAGCGACGACTCGCCCTCGGTCCCGGCCGCGTCCTCGGCAGCCACGGCCGCGCCCCCGGAGGCGGGGGTGTCCCCGTTGCGGCCGAACGCCGCGGCGAACACCTCACCGCCGTGGCCGCCCGGGTCGCCGCCGGGGGCGGTCACCGGGATGTCGGTCTCGCCGGTCGTGTACATCGGCGGCACGTCGTGGTCGGCGACCGAGTGGCGGGAGGCGGCGATGTTGGCGTCGAGGAAGGCGTCGTTGGCGCC
>CAZDIF010000672.1:0-1510 GCA_964505365.1 uncultured Actinomycetota bacterium | reverse complement strand
CCACCGGTGCGGTTCCGATCCTCGAGCAGATCGGTAGGAGAACGGTTGGAAGCCATCCACGCGCCGACCGACTCGGAGCCACGGAGACGTTCGGCGCGCTCAGCCCATTCCTTGGACGGGCCGACGAGCTGCAGGCACTCGGCGACGCCATCTCGTCCCCGCTCGACGATTCGACGGTCCGCTCGGCGCTCGTGTTCGGACCTCCGGGGGCGGGCAAGGTCGGAAGCATCCGCGGATCCTTCCGGCGGGGATGCCCTGCAGGTCTACGAGGCCACGGACCGGTGGATCGAGAGTCGGGAAGAGACGATCATGGTCGTCGAGGACCTGCAATGGGCCGACCGGGCGTCACGTGCGCTCCTGCACTCCCTCGTGCGTGGCGCCGCACAGCGGGGATCACCGCTGGCCCTGATCGCGGCCTCACGAGAGGACACCAACGCCCGAGCGTTCGCGACCGCGATCCGGCTCCTCGAGGTGGACACCGATGGCGCCACCGTCCTGGCCCTGCTCGCTGTCTGGAGCCGGACCGCTCTCGGCCGACGTGGTGGCCGCGGTCCTCGAGTGGCCCCGGCTGCGGTGCTGGCCGCGCTTGACGCCACGCACGGCCGCGGCCTGACGGTGACGGACGGGGGCGGCGTCCGGGTTCAACGACATCAACTACTGGGTGGACGACGACGCCGGAAAGGTGTTCTGTCTAGTGGAGGCCCCCGACGCGAACGCCGCACACGCGTGCCACCGCGATGCTCATGGACTGGTGGCCGACGAGATCTACCAGGTCGTCCAGGGCTGACACCAGCAAGGAGACGCCGATGCCGGACACCGCAGCACTCCACCGCCGCGCGATCGAGGAGTTCGGCCGCCGGGTCGATCGGATTCGTGACGACCAGTGGGACAACCCCACACCGTGCCCGGACTGGGACGTCCACGCCCTCGTCGGTCACCTGGTCTACGAGAACCTGTGGTTCACGGCGCTGATGCGAGGCGAGACCATCCCGGAGGTGGGGGACCGGTACGAGGGCGACAACCTCGGCGACGACCCGCGCGGGGCGTGGGCCAGGGCCTCGGCCGAGGCCCTGGCCGTCGCCGCCGAGGACGGCGCGCTGGACCGCGACGTCCAGCTGTCGGGCGGCCCCGCGTCCGCGGACCAGTACGCGTGGGAGGTCCTGATGGACCACACGATCCACGCCTGGGACCTCGCCCGCGGCATCAACGACGACCCGACACTCGACCCGGTCCTGGTCGAGGCCGTGGCATCCTGGCTGCCGTCACAGCTGGAACGATTCCGTGCCACCGGTGGGTTCGCGGACCCCGTCGAGCCACCCGCCGACGCCTCGGACCAGGACCGCCTTCTCGCCACGCTCGGGCGACAGCCGTCACGCTGAGCCAACGGGTCGACACGGTGAGGCCATCGGGCTGGCCCCATCGTTCGCGGTGGGCTATCCCGGGGGCGCAGGAGCTCTCGACACGGCATGATGGGTGGATGGACGCTCGTCGTGTGGGGCTGACCACCCTC
>CAZDIF010000671.1:0-1510 GCA_964505365.1 uncultured Actinomycetota bacterium | reverse complement strand
TCGAGGAACCGGATGAAGCCCGGCCAGTGGTTCGGTGACAGCAGGTAGTCGATGGCCTTGGCGACCTTTGCGTGCTTGGACAGGAGTGCGCGTTGGCCACGCAGCCAATGCTCCAGATCCTCAACCAGCGGGGCCGATAAGCGCTGCCGGACCTCCAGTCGATCCGCCGGGTCATGCCCATTGATCTCGCGCTCGATGTCGAACAGGGCGTTGATGCGCCGAACCGTCTCGAATGCGATTGGCGAGATCTCCTTGGCGTCCTTGCCCTTACGGATATTCCCCTCCACGTCGGCCAATTCGAAGAACTTGCGGCGGGCGTGTGACCAGCACAGGGCTGAAGCGACGGCCCCCGGTGATCGTTTCGGGTCGTAGAGCTGGTTGTATCCTGCATAGGCGTCAGCTTGCAGGATGCCCTGCCATCCCTTCAGATGCCCAGCCGGATGCTCGCCGGACCGATCGCGGGAGAAGCGGAAGACCACCGCCGGCGGGGCGGTGCCGCCAAAGGGCCGATCATCTCGGAGATAGGTCCAGAGCCGAGCCGTCTTCGTTCCGCCTCTGGCCAGCAGCGGGACCGTCGTATCATCGCCATGCAATCGTTCCGCGGCCATGACATGGGCATTGATCAACACATGCAGCGGCTCCAGCAACTCGGTTACCGCGCCCACCTGATCGGCGAGCGTGGATAGGCTGAGCTCCACGCCCTCGCGGGCATAGCGTTCGGCTTGGCGGTTCAGCGGTTGGTGCTGCCCGAACTTCTCGAACACAATCATGGCCAACAAGCTCGGCCCTGCCCATCCCCGCGGGATCGGGTGGAAAGGCGCAGGAGGCTGTGAGATCTTCTCGCAATCCCGGCAGGTGAACTTCTCCCGGACGGTCTGGATCACCTTCCACTGCCGCGGCACCACTTCCAGCGTCTCGGTGATATCCTCCCCCATCTTCGCGATCCGGGCTGATCCGCAGCAGGCGCAGGCTGTCGGAGCCTCGACCACCACCCGCTCTCGCGGCAGATGGTCGGGGAACGCCTTGCGGACGGGCTTGCGCCGGTCGAAAGCACGGACCTTCGTCGCCTTTTCCGCCGCCTGCGCGGCGCGAATGGCATCCTCGGCCGCAGCCGTCTCCAGCTCCTCGAGCTGCAACTCGAGCTGATCGAGCAGCCGAGCGGTGCGCTCGGCGCTACGGCCATACTTGTCGCGCTTGAGCATCGCGATCTCGAGCTTCAGGCCTGCGATCATCGCCTCTGATGCCGACACCACGGCATTTGATCGGGCCAGTTCGGCCTTCGTGGCCGCCAGCTCGGCGCGCAGCATCTCGAGTTCGGAGGCGGCATCTGACATGGCTGAGATTTACCATGCCGGATCGCTGAAGCCCATGTAAAATAGGGCTATGAAGCAGATTTACCCTACCTTCGCAGGGCGCTGCGTCCAACGCGGATTGCGCCAGTCGATCCCTTCCAGCAGATAGCCGATCTGGGCCGCAGAAACCTGGACCGTCTCGCCCGAGCCGCTGACCG
>CAZDIF010000670.1:0-1518 GCA_964505365.1 uncultured Actinomycetota bacterium | reverse complement strand
GCGTACCGACGACGAGGTCGACGGTGCCCGCCGCCAGCCCGTCGAGGGTGTCGCGTCGCTCTGTGTCGGTGACGAACCGGGACAGCATGCGCAACTCGACGGGGAACCCTGCGAAACGCTCGCGGAAGGTCTCGAAGTGCTGCTGGGCCAGGATGGTGGTCGGCACCAGGACCGCGACCTGGCTGCCGTCGAAGATCGCCTTGGCGGCGGCGCGGATGGCCACCTCGGTCTTCCCGAACCCGACGTCGCCGGCCAGGATCCGGTCCATCGGCAGCGGGGCCTCCATGTCCCGCTTGATCTCCTCGACGACCATGAGCTGGTCCTCGGTCTCGACGTGCTCGAAGGCGTCCTCGAGCTCGCGCTGCATCGCCCCGTCGGGCGCGAACGCCCGGCCGGTGCTGTGCATCCGCGCGGCGTACAGGCGGATCAGCTCGGCGGCGATGTCGCGGACGGCCCCGCGCACGCGGTTCTTGGCCTTCTCCCACTGCGCGCCGCCCAGCCGCATGGGGTTGGGTCGCTCGCCGCCCTGGTAGCGGGCGACGGCGTCCACCTGGTCGCTGGGGACGAACAGCCGGTCCCCGTTCGCGTACTCCAGCACGACGTAGTCGCGGGTCACCGGGCGGCCGTCGGGCCCGTTGACCTCGCGGGTGACCATGCCGCGGTAGATCCCGACGCCGTGGGTGCGGTGGACGACCGCGTCGCCCTCGTCGAGCTTGAGGACCGTCTCGGCGGCCTTGCGCCGGGCCCCCATGCGGCGGCCAGCTCGCCCGCGGCGGCGGGGACCGAACAGGTCCCACTCCCCCAGGACGGCGAGGCCGAGCTCGTCGGCCAGGAACCCGTGGCGGAGGCCGGACGGCACGATCTCGACCCGGCCGGGCGGGGAAGCCGAGTCGATGTCCTCGCGGAGGTCGGCGGCGACCGCGTGCTCGCCGAGCACGTCGGACAGCCGACGCGCTGGCCCGTGGCCGACCGTGGTCAGCACGGTGCGCAGGTCCTGGCCGACGAGGCCGCGGACCCGCTCGCTGATGGCCTCGACGTCACCGCGGAAGCTCTCCCACGGGATGCCGGGCAGGCGGTTGTCCCCGAACCCGGGCAGGTCCCAGCGCGGGCCGGTGGCACGATCGAGGACCTGCTCCATCGACGCGAACCCGCCGTCGGAGAAGAGGTGGCTGCCGTCGGGCAGCTCCCACGCGACGCTGGCCAGCACCTCGGCCTCCTCGGCCAGCTTGGTCGCGCGCTCCAGCAGCAGCATCGGGTCGACCAGCGCCACGCCGGCGCCGTCGGGGAGGAAGTCGGGCAGCATCGCCGGGCGGGAGTGCAGCAGCGTGACCAGTGACTCGGCGCCCTCGAAGGCGATGCCCTCGGCCAATCGCTCGAGCGACCCCGCCAGCGACGGCAGCAGCGCCATCTGCTCGCGTGCCCGCTGGCGGAGCGGCTCGTCCAGCACCAGCTCGCGGGCCGGGTCGAGGTTCACCGATTCGACGGGTTCGATCGAGCGCTGGTCGGCGACCGAGAACG
>CAZDIF010000669.1:0-1525 GCA_964505365.1 uncultured Actinomycetota bacterium | reverse complement strand
GCGTCGGTCCCCGACCCGAAGACCCGCCGCTCGCTGTACGGGTAGTTGGCCGACGTCGTGTAGCCGTCGACGACCCACTTGACCCGGTCCTCGTGCACCACCGGGTACGGGTCGCCGTCGAGCTGGAGGTACGGGGCGACCTTGCGCACCCGCTCCGACACCGTCCGGTGGTAGAGGATCCGCGAATCGTCGTTGGGCAGGCTCGACAGGACGACGTTGGGGTCGCCGAACCGGATCGCGTACGCCAGCCGCGACAGGCGGTTGCCGAGCAGGACCCCGCCCTCCCCGTCGTACTGGGTCGTGATCTGCTCCGACGTGCCGGACTCCTCGAAGTCCAGCTCGGGCTGGTCGGTGTCGACGATCGAGTAGGTGGGCGTGTCGGTCTCGCCGTAGTAGATGCGTTCCTGCTCCCGCGGCACGAGCTCGTCGCGACCCTCGGTCGGGATGTTGCGGGCGAGGAAGACCGGCTGGCCCTCGGCGTCGGCGACGTTGACCTGCGAGGCGACCACGCCGAGGCCGTGGGTGAAGGTCGTGGCAAGGTTCTGCCAGGTCTGGGCGCTCTGCGGCAGCTCGGTCTGCTGCAGCTCGCGCACCGACAGCATCACCTGCCGCAGCTGCCCATCGATCTCGTAGCGGTCGACGTCCACGTCGGCGAAGGCGTAGTAGGTGCGCAGCTCCTGCAGCTCGGCGTAGGTGGTCAGCAGGATGCTGGGGTCCCACAGCCGGACGTTGTCGATCGTGACCTCGTTGTCGTCGACCTGGTCGCGGGTGAGGTTGTCCATGACCGTGAACGGGCGCAGGCCGGCCTCGTCCAGGCCATACGCGGCCCGCGTCGCCTCGAGGTTGCGCTCGATGAACTCCCGTTCGCGCGGCAGCTCCTGCGGGTCGACCTGCAGCCGCTGCACGATCGCCGGGTAGGCCCCCTGCAGCAGGATCGACGCCAGCACCAGCAGCCCCACGGCCGCACCGGGCAGCAGGAAGCCGCGCCGGCGCAGGTTGACCAGCGTCAGCACGATCGCCACCACCGACACCGCCAGCAGCAGGTACAGCGCCGGCAGTTCGGCGTTGACGTCGGTGTACGACGCCCCGGTGACGGTCCCCCGCGCCGAGAAGTTGAGCTCGTACCGGTCGAGCCAGTACCCCCACCCCCGCGCGGCGAGGATCAGGGCCAGCAGGACCGACAGGTGCGCCTTCACCGACGGGATGACCTTGTCCCCGGGCGCGTCCGGCCGGATGCCGCCGAGCAGCACGTGCGCCCCGACGGTGAGCAGGCCGACCAGCACCAGCGAGGTGAACAGCCACCCCTGCACGAACTGCAGGAACGGCAGGTCGAAGACGTAGAACCCGATGTCCTTGGAGAACAGGGGGTCCGCCTCGGCGAAGGACCCGCCGTTGCGCCACAGCAGGAACGGCTCCCACTGGGTCGACGCCGCCACACCCGAGGAGATCCCGAAGACGAGGGCGACGGCCGCGATCAGCCACGGCAGGAACGGGTCCGCCTTGGCGCGGTAGGTCTCGATGATCG
>CAZDIF010000668.1:0-1529 GCA_964505365.1 uncultured Actinomycetota bacterium | reverse complement strand
AGTGATGTGGTGGGGGCCCCTACGAGTGCGCTCGTACCTACGACGATACGCATTCGCAGCGATTTGGCCAATGCCGAACCCGGACGGTCGGTCAGCCCTTGCCGTTGGCCCCGATCGCCCCAGTGGTGCGGTCGAGGAAGATCGCCAGGATCACGACCGCCACACCCGCGACCAGGCCGAGGCCGAGCTGCAGCCGCGTGACCCCCGTGACGATGTCGCCCCCAAGGCCACCGGCACCGGCGAGTCCCGCGATCACGACCATGGACAGCGCGAGCATGATCACCTGGTTGACGCCCGCCATGATGGTGGGCATGGCGAGGGGCAGCTGGACTCCGCGCAGGACCTCGCCGGGCGTTGCGCCGAACGCGTTGGCGGCCTCGACGACCTCGGTGTCGACCTGGCGGATCCCCAGCTCGGTCAGGCGGACGGCCGGGGGCATGGCGAACACGACGGAGGCGGCCACGCCCGGGGCTGGGCCGATGCCGAACATGATCACGACGATCAGCAGGTACACGAACGACGGCATCGTCTGCATGAAGTCGAGGACGGGCCGGATGGTCGTCGAGACGCCGTCGTTGCGAGCCGCCCAGATGCCCATCGGGATGCCGATCACCACGGCGATCAGGGTGGCCACGAGCACCAGCGCGAGGCTGGCCATCGTGTTCTCGAAGAAGCCGGTGGCCGCGACCAGCGAGAAGGAGATGGCCGTGAACAGGGCCAGCCCCCAGCCGCGGGCGAGGTAGGCGATGACGGCCAGCGCCAGCACGACCACGATGTCCGGGGGACCCGTCAGGATCGTCTCGAAGAGGTCGACGAGCCACTTGATGACGGTGTCGATGATGTTCAGCAGGGGCCGGAGGAAGCCGATGACGCTGTCGGCAGCGGAGCCGACCTCCTCGGTGATCCGCCACTCGGGGAAGAAGCTGGACTGGGCCAGTGACAGGTCACGCATGGGCAGGCTCCGGGTTCTCGTCGTCGGACTGGTTCTCGACGATGCGTTCGTCCCCCGCCAGCGTCTCGAGGAGGGCGGGCCGCGGGATCGTGCCGAGCAGGTGCCCCTCGTCGTCGAGCACCGCGATCGGGACCGTGTGGGTCGCGGCCAGGGCCGACAGGTCGATCAGGAAGGTGTCGGGGTGGGCGGAGGCGTAGTCGTCGATGAGGATGTCCCGGACCTCACGCGTCCCGTTGCGGACGGCCGGCACGAGCTTGTCGTCGCGCGCCACGCCGAGGAGCTTGTTGTCGTCGTCGATGACGTAGACGCCGTTGAGCTCGGTGGAGTCGAGCCAGTCGAGGACCTCGCGGGGCGAGGCCGTCGGCGGGAACGTCTTCCGCGGCTTGCGCATGGCCAGGTGGGCCGTCAGCACGCGCGAGCGGTCGACGTCGGAGACGAAGTCGGCCACGTACTGGTTGGCCGGGTTGTGGATGATCTCCTCGCCCGTGCCGATCTGGACGACGGCGCCGTCCTTCATCACCGCGATCCGGTCACCGATGCGCATCGCCTCGTTGAGGTCGTGGGTGATGAACACGAT
>CAZDIF010000667.1:0-1529 GCA_964505365.1 uncultured Actinomycetota bacterium | reverse complement strand
ATCGCCGTCCTCATCATGGCGCTGATCGGTGCCGCGATGTGGGTCGCCTTCAGCCAGGTCTTCGAGGACACCTCCACGAAGGTCCAGGACGAGGTGGGCACGATCGGCGACGGTGACGGAAGCGGCAGCTGACGACCCGGTCCCTCGACGGGTGATGCGCCGGCGCCTGCAGCAACTCCACCGGGACGAGGCCGGAAACGGCCCGATCACGGCCGTCGCGGGCGTGCTCATCTTCCTCAGCCTCCTCCTGCTGGCGGTGCAGACCACCGTGCACCTGTACGCGGTGTCGACCTCCACGGCCGTGCTGTACGACGAGGCACGCCGGGTGGCGGCGGAGGGCACCTACGACTGCCCGGACGCCGAGGCGGCCGTCGTGGAGCGGCTCGGTGACTGGGGGGCGCAGCTCACGTCGACGTGCACGCCGGGCCAGCAGGTCACCCTGGTCATCCAGGGACCGTCGCCGGCGAACTTCCTCGCGGGGTTCGGACAACTCACCGGCCTCGACACGTTCCGGCGCACCGTCCATGTGACCACTGAGCAGTTCCAGCCGTGACCCCACACCTGCGTGTCCGCCTGCGATCGGCCCATGCCGATCAGGACGGCCTGTCCGCCGGGGCGGAGGCGCTCGTGTTCGGGGTGCTCGTGTTCGTCATGGGCACGATCATCGTGCTGAACGGCTGGGCCGTGCTCGACACCACCTTCGCCGTGAACGCGGCGGCCCGAGAGGCCGCCCGAACCGTCGTCGAGGCGGGCGCCACCGACCGGGCCTCCATGGTGGGCCTGTCGGGGAGCACCGTGACGACGGGAGCGGCCCACGAGGCGGCCGTCGCCGCGATGGCCGGCCACGGTGAGGACCCGTCGGTCAGCGGGTTCGTCGTGACGATGCCCGACGACCCCTGGCCCGGTGCCTCCGGCCCGCCCGGCCGATGCGCCACGGTGTCCTTCGAGGTGCAGTACCCGGTGCAGACGATCTCCATGCCGTTCGGATGGGGCGACGCCATCACCGTGCGCGGGCAGTACAGCGAGATCATCGACCCCCTGCGCAGCGGCCTCGAGGGGGTGGGGACCTGTGAGTGACGGGCGAGCGCGGCGGTCACGGCTGCGGCGTGAGGACGGCAACACGCTCGTCCTGTTCCCCGCGGCCGTCCTGGTGATGTTCCTCCTGGCGTCGATGGCGATCGACGCGGCGCTGACCTTCTCCGACCAGCGTCGGCTGGCCGACATCGCCGCAGCCGCCGCGAACAACGCGGCGTCCGCGGCGTCGGAGGAGGCCTACTTCGGCGAAGGCGCGCGGCTGGTGATCGACCCGGGCGTGGCTGCGGAGCGGGTGGACGCCGTGGTGTCGGCCCGGGACGACGCCACCCGGATCGCCGCCACCTGCAACCCGACGGTGGGCGACGACGGACTCTCCGTCACGGTCACCTGCCACGGGAGCGTGGCGCAGCTGATCTCACCCGCACGCTTCCTCGACATCCAGACCCGAGACATCACCGCGCAGGCGACCGCCCGGGCCGAGCAGGGTTGATCAG
>CAZDIF010000666.1:0-1530 GCA_964505365.1 uncultured Actinomycetota bacterium | reverse complement strand
CGCGGTGCCGTGACCGACGACGCCAGGGCGGGCGCGGCGTCCAGGAGCCCGAACGCGGCCAGGGAGAGGTAGCCGGCGAGCGCCCCGACGAGGTGGCCCAGAAGGGTGTTGCGAGGGGAGGCCGCAGGGGTGAGCGGGGTGTAGAAGAGCAGGAACGCCGTGGGACCGAGCGAGGGGAAGATGAAGGGGGCCCCGGTGACCAGCGCGGCGGCGGACATCAGGGCGATCGAGACCAGTCCGTTGACGAAGGCGAACAGCCCGAGCACGCGGGTGGAGTCGTACCGCTGCATCAGGGCCGGCACCTGCGCGCGGCGGGCGAGGCCGTGCAGGACGGCCGCCATGTCCCCGCCGATCGGGCCCGGGCGGCGAGGCTCCGACGGCGACGGGCCGGACGGGTCGGTCATCGCCGCAGGGCCCGGTAGAACAGGGCGGAGCCGATGGCCAGGAGCACGCTGAGCCCGCCGGCGGCCCAGGCCATGCCGGGGTCGTACCCGAGCAGGGCGTCGAGCGCGACGGTGAGCAGGAAGATCTGCAGGCCCAGCAGCACGATGAGGTACACCGACACCGCCGACGACACGGTGCGCTCTCGGCGGTAGGGGGCCTCGTGGCGGCTTTCGCTACTCATGTGCCGGACCTCCCGCCGGTGTGGTGGACCTCGTAGCCGACCGCCCACACGTCGCCGTCGCGGACCTCGAGGGCGATGCGGGGGAGTGGCCGTTCCGGTGGTCCGGCGGTGACCGCGCCGGTACGGACGTCGAAGAACCCCTCGTGGCACGGGCACTCGAGCTCGCCGTGCTCGGGCTCGTAGTAGACGACGCAGCCGAGGTGGGTGCAGTGCTGGCTCCAGGCGACGACCTCGTCCTCGCCGAGTCGGACGAGGATCGCGGGCTCCTCCTCGTGCGGGTAGTGGAACAGGTGGGTGCCGCCGATCGGGACGTGGTCGAGTGCGACGACACGGGCCGGGTCGCCCGACGGGACCCGGCGTGCGGATGCCCAGGCCGCCACGCCGACGGTGCCGGCCGCGAACGCGCCGGAGGCGAGCGCGAGGTAGCGGGCGAACTCGCGGCGGGTGACCCGTTCCTCGCCGGCCGCCGCGATCGGGAAGTCCCGCCGCCACACCGGTTCCGGCTGGCGGGCCCGGCGTCGTGACGCCCGGTCCGGTGCGTCCATCACCGTCCCTCCAGGCCGAAGGGATCGTCCTGCCACCGGAAGGTCGGCTCGCGTCCGAGCAGCACGTCCAGCGGTCCCGGCTCGCGCTCGTCGACGACCGTGGCGACCTTCGTGGTGACGTGCTCGTTGCCGAACTGCCAGTCGGACAGCAGCTGGCCCTGTCGGCGCTGCTCGAACTCCTCGCGGGTGCCGTACCACAGGGCCTCGGAGGGACACACGGTGGCGCACATCGGCGCCAGCCCGTCCGAGGTGCGGTCGTAGCACATGTCGCACTTCATCATCTGGTCGATCTCGACCATGTACTTGGGCACCCCGAACGGGCAGGCGTTGACGCAGTTCGAGCAGCCGATGCAGCGCGGC
>CAZDIF010000665.1:0-1534 GCA_964505365.1 uncultured Actinomycetota bacterium | reverse complement strand
TGCGCTCGACGAGGTCGGTGCGGACCGCGTCGCTGAGCGCGGAGCGCAACGTTGCGGCGGCGTACTCCACGGTTCGTCGCGCCAGGGGCCTGCCGTCTTCCCCTCCGAACGACAGGAGCTGCACCCACAGACGTTCCAGCTGGAGGATGTCCAGCTCGTGGAGAGGCACGTCGCCGAGGTGGGGTTCGAGGTAGCGGCGCACGTTGCCGGCGTACGACGCCACCGTGCTGGGTTGCAGGCGGGTTCGCTGCAACTCGAGCCAGTCACGCAGGTACGTGCCGACGGTCAGGGGGTGACCCGGCTCGGGTTGACCAGACATGCACCCAGCTTCGCGCGCGGGAGGTGACCTCGGTAGCCGGTGGCCTCCGCACCTGTGGAGAAGTGCGTTGACCGGTGCCGAGCTGTGCCTGACCGGCGGGCCACCGCGGCGTCAGGCCCAGGGGTTCTCCCGCTGCCAGAGGGTCGGGAAGTGCAGGGAGACACCGTCCCGCTGCGCGAGGGCGCTGAGCACCCGCCAGCTGTGGTCGAGGTCGTCACCGGCGTAGGGCAGCGCGCGTAGTGGCTGGTCGAGCGGCCGGAAGAAGTCGTCCCAGTGGATCAACACGGCCCGGCGGGCGCCGACCGTGCGGACCGTTTCCTGCCAGTAGGTACGGATGTACTCGTCGCTCCGGAGGCCGAGCTGCCCGACCCCGAGGTAGACAGCGTCGGCCTCATGGCCTTCCAGCGCACCCTCGACGTAGCCGGCGCTGCCCATCACCAGCGCGCGCTTCCGCGTCGGCCGGTGGTGGACGAGGATCGACCAGGCCTCCCCGCAGCGGTACGCCGAGACGCGCGCGGGAGGAACGACCGGCTCGTCGATGGATCCGGGGTAGCGGTCCGGCGGGCAGTGCTCCGACTCGATCAACGTGACGTCGTAGTTCCCCCACGTGGTCGTGGCACCCGGCTCCACGTCGATGACCTGGTCCGTGGGCAGTCCGCGTCCGCGGCCGACGTTCGCTGCCGAGGTTCCTCCCAGCAGGGCGGCGCCGGTGCGCTCGGCGACCACCGCCGAGTCGAGCGCGTGGTCGTAGTGGGTGTGGACGGGCATGACGACCTCGAGCCGATCGACGCCGGAGCGGTCGAGACACTCGGCGATGCGCGCCCCGTTCGGGGAGATCGGGCGCAGCAGTACGGACAGGAGGCTCGGACGGCTGAAGAAGCCATCGGTCATCACCGCGGAGTCGCCGTCGTCGAACAGCAGGGAGGCGACTCCGAGGAACGTCACCGATAGCTCGGTCGGGTCCGCCGTCGGGACGTCGAACCGATCGGCGTACCGGTCGAGGTCGGGGCGTCCCAGTTTCAGCCGCATGGCAGGACGGTAGTGCTCACGGTTCCGGGAGGCGCACTTCGAGGTCACCGTGGGCCGCCAGCTCGGATGGTGCCCTCAGCGCTCAGACCGGTCGCACGTCCAGCCCGACGTCCTCGAGGTGGGCGAAGTCGTCCGGGTTCCGTGTGAACAGCGGGAGATCGTTCGCGAGCGCCACCGATGCGATCA
>CAZDIF010000664.1:0-1538 GCA_964505365.1 uncultured Actinomycetota bacterium | reverse complement strand
AGCAGGAACTCGCAGGTCCCGGCGTTGGTGTAGCCCATCTCGCGGGCGACCTTGATGGCGGCCTGGCCGATCCGGTCGCGCAGGTCCTGGGTGATCCCGGCGGCCGGGGCCTCCTCGATCAGCTTCTGGTGGCGGCGCTGCAGCGAGCAGTCCCGCTCGCCCAGGTGGATCATCGTGCCGTCCAGGTCGGCCAGGACCTGGATCTCGATGTGGCGGGGCCGTTCCAGGTAGCGCTCCAGGTAGCACTCGCCCCGCCCGAACGACGCCTGGGCCTCGCGCTGGGCCGCCTCCAGCGCCTCCTTCATCGCCTCGGCGGAGTGCACCACCTTCATGCCCCGGCCCCCGCCACCGAACATCGCCTTGACCGCCACCGGGTAGCCGTGCTCGTCACCGAAGGCAATGGCGACCTGCGGGTCGTCGGTGGGCTCGGCGGTGCCCGGCACGGTGGGCACGCCGGCGTTGGTGGCGACCTCGCGGGCGGTGAGCTTGTCGCCCATCTTCTCGATCGCCTCGGGCGGCGGACCGACCCAGGTGAACCCCGCGTCCATCACCGCGCGGGCGAAGTCGGCGTTCTCGGAGAAGAACCCGTACCCCGGGTGGATCGCGTCCACCCCCGCCTCGGCGGCAACCTGCAGGATCTTGTCGGTGTTGAGGTAGGACTCCGCCGCGGCCGCCGGACCCAGCAGGTAGGCCTCGTCGGCGACCTTGACGTGCAGGGCATCACGGTCGGCCTCGGAGTACACCGCGACCGAACGGACCCCCAGCTCCTTGCAGGCCCGGATGACCCGCAGGGCGATCTCCCCACGGTTGGCGATCAGCACGGCATCGAACACGCGAGCACCTTCGACGTAGACGGCTCGATCCCCCGCTCGACGGGCGGGGGCGGCGTGGATCGCCAGCGTAGACGGGCCCCCGGGCACGACCCGAGCCGACGTCCCGTACGAGGTCCCTCCCGCTTGCGGTCCCCGTCGGCGGACCGGGTACCGTTCGCGCCACCTGACGTCGAGGAGTCCCCGCCCCATGCTTGCCCACGCCAGGATGCTGGTCCTGTCCGTCGGTGCGGCCGCCCTCGCGGCCACCGCCTGCGCCACCGTCCCCGAGGGCTCCGTCGGGGCTGCCGCCGTCGAGTGCCCCTCGGGGTCCGAGTGCTACGACGTGCCGCGCGCCGTCGGCGACGGCGGGCAGCTGTCCGTGGACGCTGACGAGTTCTTCTTCGAGAACCTCTCCGGCACGTTCTGGGCCGGCGACATCGAGGTCACGATCAACAACGTCGGCGATGCCGAGCACAACATCGTGTTCGCCGACGCGAACACCGGGTCGGAGGTGCCGCAGGCGCTCCCGGGCGAATCCGCCACGGCCACGGTCAACCTGTTCGAGGGCGAGTACGTCTACTTCTGCTCGATCCCCGGCCACCGTGCCAACGGCATGGAGGGCACGATCACGATCTGGCCCACCGAGGAGGAGGCCCGCGAGAACCTGCAGGCCCCCACCGAGGCGTCGACGGACCGCCCGTCGCCGACCGCCACCGAGGACACGGC
>CAZDIF010000663.1:0-1538 GCA_964505365.1 uncultured Actinomycetota bacterium | reverse complement strand
AGGGGCGTGTCGTGGTGGTTGTCGGAGGTGTGATGGCAGGGCAAGCAGGCGGACTGTTGTCCGCGACCGGGGCGGGGTTCGATCAGGCGTGGACACCGACGGCCAGATCGAGCCGTCGGTGCGCGGTCAGGAGCTGGCCGGTCCAGGGCCAGGTGGCATCGAGGTGGAGCCAGACGCGTCGGGCATGTCGGGTGATGCGAGCGGCCACGTGCAGCAGCGCATACCGCAGCCGGCGGGGTTCGGCGATGGCCAGCTCCTCGTCGTCGACGTGCTGCTGCAGCGCGGCGAGCAGCAGCGCCGCGATCTGGACGAGTTCGACCCAGGTCCGGTTGGCGTCGTAGTCGGAGAACGGCAGCCGCGACAGGCCAGTGTCTTTGAGGTTCTTGATCCGGTTCTCCACGGTCGCGTGGCGCCGGTGGGCACGTTCGATGAGCCGGATGTCGGGCTCGGTGTCGTTGGTCAGGGTGACCTGGTGGCGCAGCCCGTTGTGGTCCCACAGCCGTAGCTGCGCACCCGGATGTGGCCGTTCACGGCGCACGATGGCGCGGGTGCCGTCCGGGGCCCAGTCGGGCACCAGTGCAGCGACCTCGCAGACCTGTGCCCCGTCGCGGACCTTGCCGTTGGTGTCGATGGCGTCGATCCAGCCGTGCTCGTCGAGCCCGGCGATCACCGCGGCAGCGCCCTGGGAGGTGCGCATCCCGACCTTGAACACCAGGTTCCGGTCGGCCAGCCCCTCGACGACCGTCTTGCTGCCGCCGGCGGTGTCGGCCGACACCGTCAACCGACGTTGCACCAGCTCGGGGTCGTCGCCGTCGCGATGGCCCGCCTGCCAGTCACCGGGCAGCGAGCCGATGGCCTGGTCGACCACGGCCAGCTGATCGGACGCGTTGTTCGCGGTGGCGTTGCCCGGCCGCAGCACCCCGGCCGGCAGCCCCAGCGGCTCGATGAAACACAGCATCGGGGCGAACCCGAACGTGCCCTTGAACGTGGCGGCCGCGCCCTGCTTGTCCTCGGAGTGCAGGTTGAGCAGCGTCGCATCGACCTTCAGGTCCAGCATGTCGACATCGGCCTGCTCGAGCAGCCGCCGGGTCGCGTCCTGCCGCACCCGGACGAGCTCTTCGAGCAGGGTGTCGTCGAGCTGATGGACTGCCCGCCACCCGGTCGGGTCCGAGGCCACCGTGCCGAACAGGGCCGGCTGCTCCCGCAGCGTCTTGAGGTCGGAGAGGCACCGGCCCCCGGCCGCGATCGTCATCGCCAGCTGGGTCAACACCCGCCCGCGGTCATGGGCCGACGCCCGGCTGGTCGTCGACGCCAGCACGTCCGAGAACCCACTGGCGACCCCCAGAGTGGTGGCGATCCGTCCAAGCAGATGCGTCCCCGCCTGGCTGGTCACCCCGGTCCCGTCACCGGTCACCGTGACACGTGTGGACGGTTCGATAGCGTGCACCGACAAGGTGCCCTCCGTTGACTTGGCTGTTCTTTAGGCAGAACACACCCAAGCGCAACAGAGGGCACTTTCTATGCACCCGCCGCAGGGC
>CAZDIF010000662.1:0-1539 GCA_964505365.1 uncultured Actinomycetota bacterium | reverse complement strand
GAGGTTGTCCCAGGACTCGTGGAAGTTGAGGTGGCGGTCCCTCGCCTGAGACCTGCCTGCTGGTAGGACTCTCGGGCATCCGCCAAGACACCACGTGGAAAGGGACCGCCGTGAGCAACGGTACTGCTGGTCTGTCCGAGTCCGACGTCGCCGGCGCGGGCGCCGAGCTGATGCTGCCCGCGCAGGTGACGGTCGCGTTGAACGAGCTGGCCGGTGCGGCCCGGGAGGGGTTGCTCGCGTTGGCGTGCGGGGTCGGGTTGGAGGTGATGGGTCTGCTGATGGACGAGGACGTGATCCGGCTGGCCGGCCCGAAGGGCAAGCACGATGCTGGGCGGGTCGCGGTGCGACATGGCACCGAGTCCGGGTCGGTGGTGCTGGGCGGCCGGCGGGTCGCGGTGCGCCGTCCGCGGGTGCGCACCGCTGACGGGTCCGGGGAGCTGCCGGTCGGCTCCTACGAGGTGTTCTCGACCTCCGATCTGCTGACCGAGCTCGCGCTGGAGCGGATGCTGGCGGGGCTGTCGACCCGCAACTACCGCAAGGGTCTGGAACCGGTCGGCGCCGACGTTGAAGCTGAGGCGTCGGGCACGTCGAAGTCGGCGATCTCTCGCCGGTTCGTCGCGGCGACCCGCAAGGCGTTGACTCAGGTGCTGTCCGCGGACCTGTCCGGTCTGGACGTGGTCGCGTTGATGATCGACGGGGTGCGGTTCGGCCGGCACCTGTGCGTGGTCGCGCTCGCGATCGACATCCACGGGTACAAGCACCCGGTCGGGCTGATCGGCGGGTCGACCGAGAACGCCCGAGTCGTCCGTGATCTGCTGGCCGATCTGGGGGACCGCGGGCTGGACACAACCGTCCCGATCCTGGTGGTGATCGACGGGTCCAAGGCGCTACGCAAGGCCGTCGACGAGGTGTTCGACAAGGCCGTGGTGCAGCGCTGCCAGTTCCACAAGGTCCGCAACGTGGTCGCGTACCTGCCCAAGACCCAGGCGCACTTCATCGAACGCAAGATCCGCGCCGCCTACCACCAGCCGTCCGCAGCGAAGGCCAAGACCGCCCTGCTCGCGTTGGCCACCAACCTCGAGACCAACTACCCGTCCGCCGCGAACTCGCTGCGCGAAGGGCTCGACGAGACCCTGACCGTGCAACGGCTCGGGGTCACCAAGACGTTGGCCCGCACGCTGCGATCAACTAACGCGATCGAGTCGATGATCGACATCTGCAAGGCCCACGCATCCAACGTCAAGAACTGGCGCGACGGGACCATGGCACTGCGCTGGTGCGCCGCCGGGATGCTCGAAGCCCGCAAACAGTTCCGCCGGGTCAAGGGCTACGCCGACCTGCCCGCCCTCCGCGAATCACTCAACCGACAGTTCAACATCACCGCGGACAGCTACCGTCCCAACGTCAAGGAGGTCGCCTGAACTCAACCGGCCGCCACCGAAGTTCCACGACCCTCGGGACATCCTCTGAGCGCCCAACGCCGCACGCAGCGGGGATTGCTGCTCGCCCACACGCGAGCTTGGACCCGACATTCCCAAG
>CAZDIF010000661.1:0-1543 GCA_964505365.1 uncultured Actinomycetota bacterium | reverse complement strand
GGGCGAGCACGACGAGAACGTCAGCTACGAGTACATGGCCGAACGGATCGGCGAGGACCTCGCGTCCCGGCTGCGCGACCTGGCGCTGGAGCTGTACCGCCGGGCCGCCGCACTGGCCGCCGACCGCGGCATCATCCTCGCTGACACCAAGTTCGAGTTCGGCCGTGATGCCGACGGCGCGATCGTGCTGGCCGACGAGGTGCTCACCCCGGACTCGTCGCGCTACTGGCCCGCCGACCAGTGGGCCCCCGGCGCCACCCCGCCCAGCTTCGACAAGCAATTCGTCCGCGACTACGCGACCTCGACCGGCTGGGACAAGACCCCGCCGGCCCCCGAGCTGCCCGAGGACGTCGTCGCCAAGACCCGGGACAAGTACATCGAGGCCTACGAGCGGATCACTGGCCAGTCCTTCGACACCTGGCTCACCCGCTGACCGACCCGGCGGCCCCGCCGACACCACCCGCGGACGCGACCCCCTGCCCCGCCCGTGGACCCGGCCCGCCGGCCCGCCCCTCAGTCACCTCGTCAGAAACCCGCGGATGCGCGGGTTTCTCGCAAGGTGCCGGGAACGTCCGGTCCGGGTGGATTCACCACCTCGTCAGAAACCCGCGCATGCGCGTGGAACTGACGAAGTGAGTTTTCCACAGCGGTCGAGATCCCCGTTCCGTGGAGGGTCGGGGCATGGCAGCGTCGTCCACCATGAGGCTCCCGGACGAGGCCGCCGAACTGGCCGCTGGCCAGTATGGCGCGATCGCGCGCTTCCAGCTGCTGCGGTGGATGACGGCCGGCGAGGTCGACGGGTTCGTGCGTCGAGGCTGGCTCGTGGTGATCGAGCGTGGGGTCTACCGAGTCCGCGGCAGCGCAATCGTTCCCGAGCAGGCCGCCATGGCCGCGGTCCTGCGGACGCGGGACGCGCGTGTCAGCGGCCCCTTCGTGCTCGGCCTGTACGGGGCCGAGGGGTTCAGCCGGGACGATCCCTTCGTCGTGCTCGCCCGGCCGGGGCGCTGGCCACGCAACGTGGGCTTCACGGTGTCGGCCGACCCGTGTCGCGGTCGGCACGACGCGACCTGGGGCGCAGGACTGCCGACGGTGACCCCCACCATGTGCCTCGTGGATGCCGCGCACCCCCGACGACGGCTGGGGGAGCGGCGCTACGCGTGGCCGTGGACTCCCTGCGATGGTCCGCGCATACGACCACGGTTCGTCTGCGGGGGCTCGTTGCTGAACTGCCGCATCACCTCGGGGCGCGCCGTCTCGCTCGGATGTTCGACGCCCTCGACCTCCTGTCCGAGAGCGAGCGGGAACGCCTGCTCGGCACGGTGACGGATTCGATCGACCCCGCACCCGAGCGACAGGCCTGGGTCGGCGGGTGCCGGGTGGACTTCCTGTGGAGGCTGTTCCGGCTGGTGCTCGAACACGACGGCGAGGTGCACGACCAGCCGGACCGCCACCGACACGACACCGAGCGAGATCGCCGCCTCGCCGAGGCAGGCTGCGAGGTCGTCCACGTCCGGGCCGCCGACCTCGCCGACCTGCCGGCACT
>CAZDIF010000660.1:0-1544 GCA_964505365.1 uncultured Actinomycetota bacterium | reverse complement strand
GAGCACGTCCTCGGTCCGGATCCGACGGGGGAACAGCGCTGGGGGCGTGTCCTGCAGGGGCGGGTAGCCGGTCGGTCCCTCCTCCAGCACGCGGGTGCCCAGCCAGTCGGGCGCCGCCGTCGCCGCCGAGGTGGGCGTGGGTGTCGGGGTGGGCGTGGGCGTCGGCGAGGTCGTGGGCTCCGCTGGTGGCGACGGGTCGTCGGTGGGCGTGGGTGTGGCCGGCGTGGTCGCGTCGGGGGTGGTCGTCGCCGGCGCCGACGGTGTGGCGCCGGGTCCGCCCGGCCCGGTGCACGCCACCAGGCCGAGCAGCAGTGCGGCGGCGGCCGAACCTCGCACGCTCACGTCGCGGCGCCCGTCGACATCCGGGCGAGGACGGCGGCGACGGCCACTCGACCACGCTCCACGTACGCCCGGTCGCGGTGGAGGACAAAGAGGTAGTTGGCCAACTCCATCGGCCCGTAGAGCTCGAACGCCACCTGCCCGGGGTCCGCTGCCCGGTCCAGCTCGCCCCCTGCCTGGGCCACCGCGACGCGGTCGGTGAGCAGCCCCAGCCACCCGTCGAAGCCGTCGGCGACATCGTCGTGGAGCGGACCGGTGGGGGCGTCGAACTCGGCCAGCAGCTGGGCGAAGAAGCACCCGCCGGCGAACACGCCCCGCTCGATGTAGTCGAGGTAGGCCTCGCAGAGCGCTTCCACCTGCCCCCGGCCCTCCGGTGCATCCAGGCCCGGTGCGACGACCTCGCGTTCGAAGACCTCCTCGGCCGCGACGATCGTCTCCTGCTGCAGCCGCTCCTTCGACCGGAAGTGGGCGAACACCCCGCTCTTGCTGACATCCAGCTCGCGGGCGAGCCGGCCAATCGTGAGGTTCGACAGCCCCTCCACCGACGCCAGGCGCATCGCCGCCTCGAGGATGGCGGCGTGCGTGCGTTCGCCGTCGGAGCGACGAGGCGGTGCGGCTCGCTGGGTCATGGGGTTGACAAGTTAGCACGGTCGTGCGAAATTAGTTCGCACGGTCGTGCAATCTTCCATCCCGCACGACCGGGGGAGGAGCCCACGATGACCAGCCCACGGACGATGGATGTGACCCGCGCAGGGGTCGCCGACCGCGACATGGTGGTGCGGACCCTGGCCCAGGCCTTCCAGGACGACCCGGTGTTCCGCTGGGTCGTCCCCGACGATTCCCGACGGCGGGCCACGCTGCCCGGTGTCTTCGGCGTGTTCGCCGATGCGTTCCTGCCACTGGAGAACTCGACCATGACGGCGGACGGGGCGGCCCTGGTCGCGCCCCCGCAGGTCGACCCGTTCGCCGAGGAGGACGGCAAGGAGCACCTCGCCCGCCTGGTCGAGGCGTCTGGCGAGGACGCCGAACGGGCTGGGCTGGTGACGGCCGTGCTGGACGAGCACCACCCCGCGGCGCCATGCGCACACCTGCAGTTCATGGGCGTGCAGCCCGACCGCCAGGGTCGCGGCATCGGCGGCCGCCTGCTGGAGGACCTCGGGCGGCGCTGGGACGCGCACGGCGAGGCCGCGTACCTCGAGGCCACC
>CAZDIF010000659.1:0-1545 GCA_964505365.1 uncultured Actinomycetota bacterium | reverse complement strand
GGGATGTGGACGTCTACCTCGACCTGGCCCACGAGCAGGGCTACCGGATCCGGTATGTGGTCGATACCCACCAGCACAACGACTACCTGTCCGGGCTTCGCGAGTTGGTCGAGCGCACTGGCGCGACGGCCTTGGCCTCGTCGTACACGGACGGGGTGGGCTACGACCACCGAGCGGTTCGCGATGGCGAGCCGATCGAGCTCGGCGAGGTCGGGATCGAGGTCCTCCACACGCCAGGTCACACCCCCGAACATCTGAGCTTCGTGCTGTTCGACGGTGAGCAGGACAGCGATGAGCCCGCGATCCTGCTGTCTGGTGGGGCGCTGCTGGTGGGGGACCTCGCACGTCCTGATCTGCTCGGCAGCCACGAGGAGACGCGACGTTCGGCTGAGGCCTTCTGCGAGACGATCCAGGAGAAGATCCTGGCACTGCCGGACCACGTGCTCGTGTACCCGACCCACGTGGCCGGATCCTTGTGCGGAGGTTCGATCGGTTCGCGGCTGGTCACGACGGTCGGCTACGAGCGGCGTGCGAACGATGTTCTGCGCCAGGTCGACACCACCGACGAGTTGGTCCGTGAGTGTCTGCGGCTTGACAACCTGCCGGCGGTGCCCCCGTACTGGCGACGCATGCGCCACCGCAACGCCGAGGGAGTCGAAGCGGTCGGCACGGTGGACCCCCCGCGCCCGATGACCGTCGACGAGGTCGCCGAGGCCGCGGACAACGACGTCATCGTCCTGGACGCCCGTCAGCCCGAGGCGTTCGCCAGCGGTCACATCCCCGGCGCGTTGAACGTCGGGCTCGGCTCGTCCTTCCCGACCTGGGCAGGCACCGTGCTGCCCGAGGACGCCCGCACGATCCTGGTCCTCGATGATCCTGCACGACTGATGGTGGCCACCTGGGAACTGCTGCGCATCGGCTACCCGCGTCCGGACGGCTACCTGCGGGGCGGGATGTTCGATTGGCGCACCTCCGGCCGCGAGGTCGAGCGGCTACTGACCGTTTCGGTCCACGACGTCGCCGGCCGTCTTGACGACTACCACGTGCTCGACGTGCGTCAGCCCGCCGAGTGGGGTGACGGCCACGTACCGCATGCCCAGTTGATCACCGGGGCCGAACTGCCGTGGCGACTCGACGAGGTGCCACGTGACCGAACGATCCTCGTGGTCTGCGGCAGCGGCTACCGCAGCAGCGTCGCCGCGTCGCTGCTACGCCGCAATGGACATCGGGACGTGGTGAACCTGCTCGGAGGGATGACCGCCTGGAAGGCGGCGGACCTCCCCACGAACGACATGTGACCGCGTACCGGCAACCGTCTGACTTTCCACACCGACAGGAGTAGTCCGATGCACAACTACACGATGATCGTCACCGTCGACGCCGATGCGGCAACCGCGGAAGACGCGGTACGGGCGGCCCTGTCTGAGGAGGGCTTCGGCATCCTCAGTGAGATCGACGTGCAGGCCACGCTGCAGGACAAGCTCGGCGAAGACGTGGGTCCCTACAAGATCCTCGGGGCGTGCAACCCCTCGCTGGCCCGCCAGG
>CAZDIF010000658.1:0-1546 GCA_964505365.1 uncultured Actinomycetota bacterium | reverse complement strand
CAGCGCGACCAGGTCGTCGTACAGGTCGAGGATCTGTGGCCAGTCGGTGCCCTCGGGATGCACGGCGTCCGCGTGCACGGCCTGGATCGCGGCCTGGACCTGGTAGGGCCCCGGTTCATCGCGTTGCAGGCAGGCGCGGACATACGCGTGGCCCTCGATGATCCGCGAACGATCCCAGCGACCCCGGTCCTGGTCCAGCAGCGGGATCGGGGTGCCATCGGGCGCTCGGCGGGCCTCACGCCGGGAGTCGACGAGCAGGAGCAGGGCCAGCAGCCCGACCGCCTCCGGCTCGTCGGGCAGCAGCTGTACGACCACGCGGGCGAGACGGATGGACTCGGCGCACAGCCCCTCTGGATCGCCGTGCCGGTCGGCCCCCGTGGTGTACGCGAGATACAGCACGGCCAGGAGCGGGGGGAGCCGACCGGCCAGCTCGTCCGCGTCGGGCACGCGGTAGGGGATCCCCGCATGCCGGATCTTCCGCTTGGCCCGCACGAGGCGTTGGGCCATGGTCGGCTCGGGCACGAGGAACGCGCGGGCGACCTCGGTGGTCGTGAGGCCACCGAGCAGCCGCAGTGTCAACGCGACCCGGGCCTCGACCGCCAGGGCCGGGTGGCAGCAGGTGAAGAGCAGGCGAAGCCGCTCGTCGGGGATGTTGTCGACGACGTCCATCGCCAACTCCTCCGCGGCCGGGGCTGCCGCGTCAACCCCCGCTGCGGCCGTGGCCTGCAGAGCGTCGCCACGGACCGTCCGCCGCACCCGGTTGATGGCACGGTTCCGCGCCGTGGTGGTGATCCACGCACCGGGCGACCGCGGCAGTCCCTCGGTGGGCCAGCGCTCCAGCGCGACCGTGAAGGCGTCCTGGGCCGCGTCCTCGGCGAGGTCGATGTCCCCGAGGACGTGGACGAGGTGGGCCACGACGCGACCGAACTCCGCACGGAAGACCCGGCCAATCGCCGCTGCGTCGGGGCCCGGGGGCACGCCGGTCAGCGGTCCTGGAGGCCGGCGAAGGGGCGGACCTCGATCGGGGCGTCGATCGCCTCGGAGGTGCGTGCGGCCCACTCCAGGGCCGTGTCGAGGTCGTCCGCCTCGATCACGTAGAAGCCGGCGATGTGCTCCTTCGACTCGGCGAAGGGCCCGTCCGTCGTGACCGTCTCGCCGTTGCGGCGGCGTACCACCGTCGACGTGTCCGGCTCGTGCAGGCGGGCGGAGAACCGCCAGGACCCGCTCGACCGAAGATCCTCCTCGAGCGCCGAAAGGCGCGTCATCATCTCCTGCATCTCGTCGTCGGTGCGTGGTGGTCGCGCCTGACCCTCGACGCTGTGGGTGGACAACAGGTAGGTCGCCATGCCGTGTGCTCCCTGATCAGGCGGGCCGGTCCCGCCGTCACCCTAACGACACACGGGGGCGGGGCAGATCGACACGCCAGACCGACATGCCCGGGGCGGGTGCGGCTGGCGCACGCCACGGGCATCATTGTCAGGTCAGCAGGGTCTCGGGGACCTCGACCCGCCGGGATCGCACGTACTCGCCCAGGCCCTTGGCCTGC
>CAZDIF010000657.1:0-1565 GCA_964505365.1 uncultured Actinomycetota bacterium | reverse complement strand
CGTGAGGGTGGCCGCACCGTGGGTGCCGGCCGTGTGACCAAGATCATCCAGTGACATCCGGGGGGCGCTGCCCCCCGGAGACCCCCGAACCCGCAGGTTCGACGAGAAAGCAGAAGGCACGCCGATGGCTGCTGACCAGAAGATCCGGATCCGGCTCAAGGCCTACGACCACGAGGTCCTCGACCGGTCCGCGCGCGAGATCGTCGACACGGTCGAGGCGACCGGTGCACACGTCACCGGCCCCGTGCCGCTGCCGACCGAGCGCAACGTGTGGTGCGTCATCAAGTCGCCCCACAAGTACAAGGACTCGCGCGAGCACTTCGAGATGCGCACCCACAAGCGCCTCATCGACATCCACCAGCCGACGCAGAAGACCATCGACAAGCTGATGGGCCTCTCGCTGCCGGCGGGTGTCGACATCGAAATCAAGCTGTAGCCCACGTCCGCTCGCCGCTGCGCGATGACGTGAACCACGAAGGAACCACCAATGGCTGCGAAGGGAATCCTGGGCACCAAGCTCGGGATGACGCAGGTGTTCGACGACGATGGCCGGACGATCCCGGTCACCGTCGTCGAGGCCGGCCCGTGCACCGTCACGCAGGTCAAGACCGTCGACCACGACGGCTACGCCGCCGTGCAGCTGGCCTACGGCACCCGCAAGCACGTGGGCAAGCCGCAGGCCGGTCACCTGGCCAAGGCCGGTGTCGAGTCCGCGCGCGTGCTCGCCGAGCTGCGCCACGACGCCGACGACGAGCTGCCCTCGCTGGGCGACACGATCTCCTGCGACGCGTTCGCCCCCGGCGAGACCATCGACGTGACCGGCACCAGCAAGGGCAAGGGCTACGCCGGCGTCATGAAGCGGCACAACTTCCACGGCATGGGCGACGGCCACGGCGTCAAGAAGAAGAACCGCCACCCCGGCTCCGTGGGCATGGCCGCGACCCCCGGTCGCACCTTCAAGGGCATGCGCATGGCCGGCCGCATGGGCAGCGAGCGCGTGACCGTGCAGAACCTGTCCGTCGTGGACGTCGACACCGAGCACGGGCTCATCCTCGTGTCCGGTGCGGTGCCCGGCCCCAACGGCTCCGTGGTGTTCATCCGCTCGGCCGTGAAGGGCCAGCAGGGCGCGATCGCCGAGGGAGGTGAGGCCTGATGCAGCAGGACGTGTTCAACCTCGAGGGCCAGTCGGTCGGGTCCGTGGACCTGCCCGGCGAGTGGTTCGACGGCACCGTCAACATCGGCCTCATGCACGAGGTCGTGACGGCCCAGCTGGCCGCGGCCCGCCAGGGCACCCACAAGACCAAGACCCGCGGCGAGGTCCGTGGCGGCGGCCGCAAGCCGTGGCGCCAGAAGGGCACCGGCCGGGCCCGGCACGGGTCCATCCGCTCGCCCATGTGGGTCGGCGGTGGCGTCGCCCACGGGCGCGTCCCCAAGGACTGGTCCAAGCGCGTCAACAAGAAGGTCAAGCGGGCCGCCCTGCGCTCCGCCCTGACCGACCGTGCGCAGTCCGGTGACGTCCGCGTCGTCCGCGAGCTCAGCTTCGAGACCCCGCGGACCCGCGACGC
>CAZDIF010000656.1:0-1578 GCA_964505365.1 uncultured Actinomycetota bacterium | reverse complement strand
GGGCGGTTGACGACCTGCTCGTGCTGGAACGCGTCCCGCCAGACGTAGGCGTAGGTGGACTCGGTGTCCCAGCCGGCCAGCGCGTCGGGGTCGACCACGGCGACGTCCGCACGGGCGCCGATGTCCAGCGTGCCGACGTCGATGCCGAAGAAGTCCGCCGGTTCCTTGGTCAGGCGCCGCACGTGCCAGGCCACCCGGTCCATGCCGTCCCGCTGGGCGAGCTGCAGGCCGCGGAGGTTGGCGTCGTAGAAGGCCATGTTGGTCAGGTGCGCGCCGCTGTCGTTGAAGCCCGGCAGGAACTGCGGCTCGAACAGGGCCGTGCGGATGCCGTCCGGGTCCTGATTCGCCGACACCATGTACCAGCGCAGGTCCGTGTCGTACTCGCGCAGCACGTGGACGAGGAAGGTCACCTCGTCGCCGTCCAGCCGCGGCATCGCCTCGAACGCGGCGCGCTCGTCCTCGTCTCGGGCGCCCTCGCCGGTGCGCTGGTAGCGGTCGGCACGGCGCAGCACCTCGCCCAGCGTGTCCCCGTCCCAGGCCGCCACGGCCGCGGTCCCGTCCACGGTCATGTCGTCGAGGTCGCGGGTGATCGTGAAGTCCTCCAGCCGCCGCCGGCGCTTCCAGCCGGCGACCCCGCGGCCGTCCTTGCCGAGCGTCCAGACCTCGCGGAACCACGCCTGCCAGGCCGGGTCGTCGAGGATGGCGCGGCGGGCCTCGACGTCCTCGAGGTCGGGCTCGTTGAGCCGGCGCAGCGGCTCGATCTCCTCGAACTGCGGCGTGATCGGCCCGTCGCCCCACACGCGGAAGGGTGCCGCCAGGGCCTGCATGCGGAAGTGGCCGCCGACCGCGCGCGAGTTCATCACCTTCGACAGCGTCCGGGCGAGCCGCACGAGCGACCCGTTGGACGCCACGTCCAGCGCCGCCACCGCGGTCAGGCGTACCGGCCGCTCGCGACCGGTACCGCGCGCCAGCAGGAACGTGCGGAACACCTCGATCGGGTCGTCCTTCGGCGGGGTGGCCTGCCACACGCGGTCGTGGCGCCGCAGGACCTCGACCAGCCGGGACAGCTCCTGCCGGGTGGTCCACTGGGTCGGGATCTTCTTCTGCCGGTTGGGGTCGTTGGCGAGGTAGTGGAACGGCAGGGCGTCGGTGGACAGGCCGACGTAGCCGGCGTCCAGCGCCTCGTCGACGAGGCGCTCCATCTCGCCCAGCTCGGCCGCGGACGGGTCCCGGCTGACCGAGTCGGCCAGGCCCATCACCTCGATCCGCAGCATCGAGTGGGGGACCATCGGCACGACGTTGGCGCCGAGCGGCAGCGTGCCGAGGTGGTCGAGGTAGCCGCGGGGCTCGGTCCAGTCCGCCTTGTCGGCGATCGCCTCGAGGACGTGCTTGGGGATGTTCTCCACGCGGGCGAAGCAGTCGACGACCGGGTCCTGCTCGGCCGTGCGCTGGCTGCCGAACGCCAGCCCCAGCGAGCAGTTGCTCATGACCGCCGTCGTGGTGCCGTGGCGGACGACCTCGGCCAGGCCGGGGTCGAGCTCGACCTCGAGGTCGACGTGGGTGTGGATGTCCAGCAGC
>CAZDIF010000655.1:0-1589 GCA_964505365.1 uncultured Actinomycetota bacterium | reverse complement strand
GGGCCCCGGCCGCAGCCGGGGCCCGTCGTGCTGGGCGAACGTCAGCCGTACGCCGGCGGGAGCAGCACGGCGTCAACGGCGTGGATCACCCCGTTGTCCGCGAACACGTCGGTGACGATGATGTCGGCACCGTCGATGGTCGCCCCGTCCACCTCGGCGAAGTCGCCGTTCAGCATCCGGATCTGCGAGGACGACGTCACGTCGGCGGCGTCACGGCTCCCGAACGCGACGTGGTACAGCAGCACGTCCTTCACCTGGGCTGCGGACAGCGAAGCGGGGTCCACGGCCGCGAACAGGTCCGCGAAGGCCGCGTCGGTCGGGGCGAACACGGTGTACTGGCCCTTGGAGTCCAAGGTCTCGACCAGGTCGGGGTACTGGGTGACCAGGGCGAGGAGCGTGTCGAACTGCCCCGCGTAGGGGCCGCTCGTGTTCACCTGCACGGCGACGTCCACGATGCTCGGTGAGGCGTCGGGGCGCCCCGGCGAGGCGAGGGCGGCGGGGACGGACAGCGCCGTCAACGCCGTGATGGCGATAGCGATGATCAGCTTGCGCATGGTGCGTTTCCTTCCGGTGATCCGACCAGGTGGCCGGAGGTTTGTCCAATGTTTGTCCAACTGCGACGCTCATGGTGCCCGGATGTCCAGAGTTTGTCAAGTGTTCGTTGAATGATGGTCCGCGAGCGCCTACGCTGCGCGTCATGACGGACGGGTACCTGCGGATCGGTGAGTTCAGCGAGCGCGTCGGCGTGAGCGCCGATCTGCTGCGCGCATGGGAGCGCCGCTACGACCTGCTGGAGCCCGACCGCTCGGAGGGCGGCTTCCGGCTCTACACCGATACCGACGCGGTCCGTGTCCGGCGGATGGTCGGGCTCATGGACGAGGGGTTGTCCGCCGCGGAGGCCGCCCGGCTCGCGATCGAACAGACCCGGGGCGGCGACGGGGCGGCGGGAGCTGCACCACCCGAGACCGGGGACCTGTCCGGGACCGTCTCCGACCTCGGGTCGGCTCTCGAACGCTTCGATGAGGCGACCGCCCACCGACTGCTCGACGGGACGATGGCCACCTACGGCCTCGAGACGGTCCTGCGTGAGGTGGTCTCCCCCCTGCTGCGCGCCGTCGGCGACCGGTGGGCATCCGGCGACGTCACGGTCGCCCAGGAGCACTTCACGTCCCACCTCATCCGCGGCCGGCTGCTGGCCGCAGCCCGAGGATGGGGCCTGGGTTCGGGACCGGGGGTGGTCCTCGCCGCCCCACCCGGGGAGCAGCACGACCTCGGCCTGATCTCGTTCGGGATCGTGCTGTGGCGCCGCGGATGGCGGGTCACGTTCCTGGGGGCGGACACCCCGATCGACGCCCTGCGCGACGCGGTGGCGCAGGTCGACCCGCGCCACGTCGTGGTGGCCGCGATGACCGCGGAGAGCTTCGAGCGGGTGGAGGACGACCTCGCCGACCTCGCGGCGGCGACGAGGCTCGCCGTCGGGGGCTCCGGGGCGTCCGAGGAGCTCGCGGCGCGCCTCGGTGTCGACCTGCTACGGGGTGATCCGGTGACGGCGGCCGAGGAGCTCGCCCAGGACCGCTCGTCCAGGTGAG
>CAZDIF010000654.1:0-1599 GCA_964505365.1 uncultured Actinomycetota bacterium | reverse complement strand
GGAAGCGGTCGGCGATCTCGCCGCTGGCGAGGCGGCGTTCGAGGTCCTCGAGCACGCGTCGCCACTTGGGCTCGGCCACGCGGGACCTCCTGGTCGTCCGGGCACGGGACCCGGACGGTAGCCATCCTGCGAGACGGGCCATCCCGGGCATCGTGCGGACAAGGGCGATCCGCCCCGCGGGTCTGTCACGATGTTCGCACCGCGCGCGCCGGCCGACGACCGGGAACCGGTGGGCCCGCGGGAGCGACCACCTCGGGGAAGACCCGAGGTTGTCCATGGACCCGCACGCCCTCGCCAACGCCCTCGCGCTGCTCGCCGTCATCGCCGGCGGCGGTGCGGCCGTCGTCGTGGTGCGGCGGGTGACGGGACGGTCGACCCTCGACGGGCCCAGCGCCCTCGTGGCCGGGTTCGGCATCGCGACCGTCGCGACCGCCGGCAGCCTCGTGTACTCGGAGGTCTTCCACTTCACCCCGTGCGAGCTGTGCTGGTGGCAGCGCGCTGCGATGTACCCGCTGGTCCCGATCCTCGGCGTCGCCGCCTGGCGCGGGTCGCTCGCCACCCGGCGGCTGGCCGTCCCCGTGGCGCTCATCGGCGCCGCCATCTCCACGTGGCACGTCCTCGTCCAGCGCGTCCCCGCCCTCGCGTCGTCCGCCTCCTGCGACGCGGCCGCACCCTGCAGCGGTATCTGGGTGGAGGGCCTGGGCGTCTTCACCATCCCCACCATGGCCCTGGCCGGCTTCCTCGGCATCGCCGCGGTGCTGACCACCGCCCGCCCCATGACCTGACCCCCATCCCCCATCGAGGTCTCCCATGCCCACGTCAACCCGCCGTCGTTCCCGGGCTGCCTCGCGCCGCACGGGGTCATCCCAGGGTCGCACCATGGCCATCGTGGGCGCAGCCGTCGTCGCCGCCTCCGTGGTCGGCGCGGTGCTGCTGTCCGGCGACCCCCCGGCCGAGTCGACCGAGACGGCCCCGGTCGCTGTCGACGGCGCACCGCTGCCGGCCTTCCCTGAACCCGGCACGGACGACCCCGGCGTCGGACAACCGGCGCCGACCGCCACCGGGTCCACGTTCAGCGGCGGCGACGCCACCCTTCTCGAGGACGGGCACGCAACGATCGTGACGTTCCTCGCCCACTGGTGCCCGCACTGCCAGCGGGAGGTCCCCGTGATCGTCGACCACCTCGGCGGGAACCTGCCCGACGGGGTTCGGCTGGTCGGCGTGTCCACGGCCACCGACCGCACCCAGGGCAACTACCCGCCGTCGGTGTGGCTGGAGGCCGAGAAGTGGCCGTTCGACGTCCTGGTCGACTCCGCCGACGGCGAGGTCGCCGCGGCGTACGGGGTCCGGTCGTTCCCGGCGTTCGTGGTGGTCGGTGCCGACGGCAGGGTGATCGCCCGGACCAGCGGGGAGCTGTCGACCCAGCAGCTCGATGCGCTGGTCGAGCTGGCCGCCGGGTCGCTCTGACCCGGCGGCCGCGAGTCGGTCAGGCGGTCGGGGCCGCGGTGTCGGCGGCCCGTCCGCGCCGCCACGGCAGCCGGTCCGGCAGCGCCAGGCGGAAGATCGTGCGCACGACCTGGCCGAACTGCCTCGACAGCC
>CAZDIF010000653.1:0-1601 GCA_964505365.1 uncultured Actinomycetota bacterium | reverse complement strand
TCGCGGACGTGGACCCCGAAGGCAGCCATCTCCGCCAGCAGTTCCTCGTCGTCGATCAGGGTCGACGTCTCGTACGGCCACTCATCGCCGTACGTCGGCGGGTGGGCGCCCTCGTGGTCGAACAGCGTGTGGCCCCGAAGGCGCCCCGTCGGATCGTGCTGGATCCCGCCGTACAGCGCCCACCAGCCGTCACGCCGGAACGCGGCGGCCCACGCCTGTGTCCGCGGACGGTCCACACCGGCCCACAGAGCGGCGGTGACTCCGTACTCGCCCACCGCCGCCTGGGCGGTCAACTTTGCGGCGGTGGGTGCCTGCGCCGGTGTCAAGACCGTCGCACGCCGCCGGACGAGGAGCTCGCCGGCCGGAAGGTTGGTCAACCAGCCCTGCAGGGCCTCGAGGACGGCCCCGATGGGCCGGGTCGCCGTGTAGCAGGCACCCATGGGCGACGGCAGGTCGTAGCGACCACCTTCCTCGGGACCGTCGGGTACGGAGGCGAACCACCAGGGCTCGTCGCGGGTGGTGCCGTCGGGAAGGACATGCCGCCAGACACGATGGATCGTCTGGTTGCGGGAGGGCTCCGAGGGGAACCGGGACAGGCTGCCTGCCGCCTGCGGTGGCCAAGGAAGCGGCATCAGGCCGCCAAGGAGCGAGCCATCCGCCGGGCGGCGGCCAGCACCTCGTCGACCTCACCATCCCGGAGCCGGCTCACCGGGGTCGCCCCGTTCCAAGCGGGTTGTGGCGACATGAGCCAGGATGCGATCGTCCAGCTGGTGGCGACGACCGGGGCGAGGACGGTGACGACCTCACGAATGCCGGGCAGCAGTGCTCGACCGTCGAACTGGAACACCGGATAGCCCACCTGCCCACTGCGCATCTCGAGCCGCAGGAGCCCCCGGTCGGCCGACACGGCCTGCTTGGTCTTGCCGAGCAGCGAGGCGACATCGGCCTGCCGGTAGACGGGTCCGAGCTGCTGGGCCCACGCGCGGTCGTCAGCGTCCTGCTCGAGGAGCCGGTCGATCTGCCTCCGCGTGTCCTCGGACGCCTGCTGGTATTGCGCGTCCAGGGTGACCACGAACCATCCTTGCTGCGACTGTCCACTTCGTCAATGTATCACGCCCATCTAGCATTGACGATCTGGACTCCGCCGCCACGGTCACGGTGCCGGGGTGAGCTCGACGACCGGGATGTCCCGGTCAGTCCGACGCTGGTAGCCGCCGTAGCCGCGGTAGGACGACACGATCGTCGGCCACAGCGCCTCCTTCTCGTCGGCGCCAACGGTCCGGGCCACCATCCGCCGCTTCCTCCCACGCATCGTCAGCGTCACCTCGGGGGTGTCCTCGAGGTTCAGGTACCACGCTGGGTGCTGCGCCGCGCCACCCTTGGAGGCCACCACGACCACCCGGTCGTCCTCAGCGATCGGGGCGGTCAGCATCGTGTCGCGAGGCTGCCCGCTGCGACGCCCGGTCGTGGTCAGCTTCACCACGGGCATGCCGGCGAGGCGTCCACCAAGCCGCCCGTTGGTCAGGTCGAACACGCGGTGGTGGAGGCCGGTCACGACCTTGAAGGCGATGTCCGGTGGAATCACTCCCACGAATGCTCCG
>CAZDIF010000652.1:0-1608 GCA_964505365.1 uncultured Actinomycetota bacterium | reverse complement strand
TACGACGGCTGCATCGACGAGGGCATCAAGGTCATCGACGTGCGCCACGAGCAGGTCGCGGCTCACGCGGCTGACGGCTATGCCCGTCAGACCGGTCGCCTCGGCTGTGTCGTGACCACGGCGGGCCCGGGTTGCACCAATGCCGTCACCGGCATCGCGACGGCCCTGCGCTCGGAGAGCCCGGTGCTGCACATCGGCGGCCAGAGCTCGACGACCCAGCACAAGATGGGTTCGCTGCAGGACCTGCCGCACGTCGACATGATGAGCGCCATCACCAAGTTCGCCTCGGACATCCGCTCGACCGAGCGCGTGGCCGACATGGTGTCGATGGCCGCTCGTGAGTGCTTCAGCGGTGCCTTCGGCCCGTCCTATCTGGAGCTGCCGCGCGACGTGCTCGACCGCGAGATCGAGCTGTCGGCGGCGCGCGTGCCGGAGCAGGGCCACTATCGCTCGTCCACCAAGTCGATCGGCGACCCGGCGGACATCGAGAAGCTGGCCGACCTGCTGCTCAACGCCGAGCGTCCGGCGGTGCTGCTGGGCCACCAGACCTACGTCGCCCGCGGCTACGAGCCGGCCCTCGAGCTGGTCCGTGAGCTCAACATCCCGACCTACTTCAACGGCGCCTCCCGCGGCATGCTGCCGCCGGGCGATCCGCACCACTTCGACCGCACGCGTCGCCAGGCCTTCAACGAGGCCGACGTCATCGTGGTGGTGGGCACGCCGTTCGACTTCCGCATGGGCTACGGCAAGCGCCTGAACCCGGAAGCCAAGGTCGTGCAGATCGACATGAGCTACTCCAATGTCGGCCGCAACCGCGACATCGAGCTCGGCCTGGTCGGCCATCCGGGTGCCATCCTGGGCGCCGTGCGCGACTCGCTGACGGGCCGCACCAGCAAGGGCGCGCAGGACAAGCGCACCGAGTGGATGCAGGGCCTGCGCAAGGCCGAGGAAGAGGCGCTCGACAAGCTCATGCCGCTGTTCCAGAGCGAGAACGCCCCGATCCACCCGTACCGCGTGGCCTGGGAGCTCAACGAGTTCCTGACCGACGACACCATCTACATCGGTGACGGCGGCGACGTGGTCACGATCTCGGCGCAGGCGGTGCGTCCGCGTCAGCCGGGTCACTGGATGGATCCGGGCGCGCTGGGCAGCCTGGGCGTCGGCACCGGCTTCGCGCTGGCGGCCAAGACGGTCCATCCGCAGAAGGAGGTGCTGTGCTACTACGGCGACGCCGCCTTCTCGATGACCAGCTACGACCTCGAGACGGCGAACCGCTTCGGCTCCCCGTTCATCGCGGTGGTCGGCAACAACTCGGCGCAGAACCAGATCCGCTACGGCCAGATCGCCAAGTACGGCGAGGAGCGCGGCGACATCGGCAACCTGCTCGGCGACGTCGAGTACAGCAAGTTCGCCGAGATGCTGGGCGGCTACGGCGAGGAAGTTCGCGATCCGAACGAGATCCAGTCTGCCCTGCAGCGTGCCCGCGAGGGGCTGCAGAAGACCGGCCGTTGCTCGGTCGTCAACATCTGGGTCGACCCGAAGGAGTACGCTCCGGGCACGAAGGCCCAGACGATGTACAAGTAACCACTCCGATCAACGCCGCGGGCT
>CAZDIF010000651.1:0-1615 GCA_964505365.1 uncultured Actinomycetota bacterium | reverse complement strand
CGGCCGAACAGCACCTCGTCCAGGTCCGACTCCCAGTTGCGGAACCGCGGGCACGCCCGGGTGCAGATGTCACAGCCCCGGTCCCCGATGGTGCACTGGTCGAACGCGTGGCCGTCGCCGACCTGCACCGGGAAGTAGTCGTCGGTGTAGCCCAGCACGTCCCGCGGACACGCCATCACACACGCCGCACACCCCGTGCACAACCCGGTGTCCACGACCTCGTGGTACAGCTCCCGCCAGTGCACGTCACCCATGTCGGACTCCCGGTCGGCGTGACACCGATCCTACGGGTGAGGTGCCCGGACGGGAGATTCCGCGGTCAGGCCGGCAGGTGCGCGGTCAGCGCCGCGATGTCGTCGTCGAGGCCGGCGAGCACGGTGTCGGCGGTCGCGCCGCGCAGCCGCCGCTTGGTCCCCGCGTACGCCCGGGCGGGCAGCTCGGCCAGCGTCGCGGCCACCTCGCGGGCCCGGTCGAGGACGACGTCCGGGGCGGCCAGCTCGTCGGCGAAGCCGGCCTCGACCGCCTCCGCCGGGTCGACGCGCCGTCCCGGCAGCAGCAGGTCCTCCAGCCGGTCGGCGCGCACGTTCGCGCGTGCCAGCGCCAGCCCGAAGCGCGGCAGCTCGAAGTCGATCTGGGTCTCGGTCATCCCCCAGGCGAACTCGCCCTCGGCCGCGACGGCGTGGTCGCACGCCATCGCCAGCATCGTCCCGGCGGCGAGGCAGTGGCCCGTGGCCGCCAGCACCGTCGGGCGCGGCTCGGTCCAGATCTGCATCCAGGTGCGGCCGAAGCGCACGAGCAGGTCGCGGACGCCGTCCCGCCCCGCGGACCCCATGAACTTGACGTCGAGCCCGGCGGTCAGCACGCCCTCCCGCCCGGTGATCACGATCGCCCGCACGTCGTCGCCGGCCTCGTGCAGGGCGGCGGCGAAGGCGTCGAACGTCTCGGGTCGCAGGGCGTTCTTCGCGCCGTCGTCCAGCGTCAGGGTCAGGATCCCGTCGTGGGTCTCGCGCTCCAGGGTCACGGTGCTCCTTCGTCCTCCCGGTGTGGGCGAGCGTAGACGGGCCGGCCGCCACGCTCCCTACCCTTCGGGGGACGAGGACGAGGTCGACCCATGCGCGACACCACGCCGCCGGCCCTCGGCGGACGCGACCCGCTCACCGGGCGGGAGCGCTGGGTCGTCGTGGCCGCGGCCCTGACCCCCGTGGCCCTGGCGGCCGTGGTCCTCGTGCCCATCGCGGCCGCGACCGGGGCGGACGCGGCCGACGTCGTGGTGGCCGCCCTCGTCTACGGCGGGCTGCTGGGGCTGGCGTCCGGGTTCGTGGCGGTCGACCGCCTGCAGGCGCGCCAGTGCCCGCGGTGCCGGACCCGGAACCTGCGCGGCGCCGATGCGTGCGAGGACTGTGGCTACGACCTCGTGCGTCGCCCCCGCTACGCGTGCAGCGAGCGGCACGAGGTGCACCTCTCGCCCGGCCTGTGCGACTGCGGACGCCGGCTCACGGAGATGCCGGTGGCCCGGGGGATCGGGCCGGAGGTCCGGTTCATGCTCCGCGCGGGCGGGTGGCTGCTGGCGTTCCTGCTGGTCGTCGGCGCGATCCTGCAGTACCTGTCCCGCTGA
>CAZDIF010000650.1:0-1623 GCA_964505365.1 uncultured Actinomycetota bacterium | reverse complement strand
GCCCTCGAGAAGGTCGTCGAGCCGGTCGTCGCCATCGCCCTGCGACACGTCGAGCGCACCATCCGGGAGAACGTCGAGGCGCGGCACGCCACGAGCCGGTGAACCCAGGGGCATCCGCTGTCCCCGGTCAGTGGGACCGGGCTTCGAGCAGCCGCCGCGCGTTGTCGCCGCAGATGGCCGAGACCGCCTCCGGCGGGAGTCCGTTCCCGCGGAGCCACCGGTGGAGGTACCCGACATCCAAGGCGGTGTTCGGTGCGTCGCTGCCGAAGAGCAAGCGGTCGTGGTGCTCCTGCAGTGCGTCGGCCGGCACGGCGACGGGGCTGTCGACGACCGGCGTGAGGTCGGCCCACACGTTGGCGTGGGCGCGCATGACCTCGAGGACCGACGTGGTCGAGGGGTGCCCCACGTGGGCAGCGATGAAGATCACATCGGGGTTTCCGCCCGCCACCGACGCAAGTGGCCTGACCTCGTCAGCGGCGGTGGTGCCGTCGATCGCCGACCCGAGGTGCACCACCACGGGGACCTGCCGGTCGGCACACACCTCGAACACCTCGGTGAGGCGGGGGTCGTCGAGGTCGAAGCGCCCCACCGAGCAGTGGAGCTTCAGCACCTGCAGGCCCAGATCGTCGACGGCCTCGACGACGACTGCGGCGGGGTCGTCCTCGTCGGGATGCACGGTGGCGCCGGCGACGACGGCAACCGGACCGTCGGCCACGGCTGCGGCGGCTTCGGCACTGTGGACGTTGAAGCGTCGGGCGGTCCCGGCCCGGTGGGCGTAGGGCAACGACCAGATGGTGCGCACACCCTCGCCGTGAAGCCGCTCCAGCGCCGCTTCCGGTTCGACCGGGTAGGCAAGCTCGGACGTGAGGTACTGCTCGAAGACGTCACGGATCCGCCGGGCCACGGCCGGCGGGAGGAGCACGTGCGTGTGCGCGTCGACGAGTTCGGTCATCCGTCCCGTCTCACCCGTCAGCGCCATCGGCCTGGAGGTTGGCCACGCCGATGGCGGCCGCACCGCCCGTGACGGTCCCGAGCCAGGCCGCGGCAGGAAGCGGGACGCTGCCGCGTGCGGCCATGGCGGCGATGAAGGCGGTGTCGAGGCTGTCGACCAGCAGCTGGGCACGATCCAGGTGCCGGCGGGTGCGCGCGTCCGCGGTGAGGTAGCCGACGCCCAGGCCGATGGCTCGGACACCGAAGTAGCGCCAGCCGGTCCGGGCGCCGGGTCGGTCGTCCGGCTCGAGCAGGGACAGCCGCTGGATGGTCGTCGGCGCCAGCAGGGCGAGCGACCCCAGCACGATCCGGGTCACGGCCAGGCCGTTCGCGAACTGCTCTCGCACGAGGGGTCCTGTCTCTCGACGTGCACCGACCGTACGACGCCCGGCGTCATCGCGTCGATGACCTCGGAGGTCATCCCACGGACGCCGGGCGCAGGCCTCCTGGCTCGCATCGAAGCGATCGAGCGCGGGCCGACGGGGCGTGATCAGCGTTGAGGCTGCCCCGGGCACTCCTTCCTGGGTCACTTCGTGCCGATGCCGATGTTGACGGCGGTGGTGACCGCTCCGTCGCCCGTGCGGGACCGGTCGCGGAGCATCCCGTCCAGCGCGGCCTTCACCTCTGCGCGCT
>CAZDIF010000649.1:0-1624 GCA_964505365.1 uncultured Actinomycetota bacterium | reverse complement strand
GCGCCGGTCGTCTTGCCGCCCGACGTCTCCGGACAGGGCGTGTACGCGACCGAGGTGCACCTGGCAATCGCACTTCTGAACTACGTGTGCGGCGCGATCGGGGAGACCGTGCGCTTCGACGGCGGACCGGCACGCGGTTCGGGGGCGTCCTACGCCGAGGCTCGTGAGCTCGCGGCCCGCCTGCGTGCGGGAGATTATCGCACCGTCGTGACGGCGGGCGTGAACCCCGTGTACGGCCTGCCCGACGCCTCGGGCTTCGCCACCGCGCTGGCCGACGTGGCCAACCACATCTCCCTCGCGAGCCACCTGGACGAGACGGCAGCCACGGCCGGCTGGATCCTTCCGTCGGCCCACGAGCTGGAGTCGTGGGGCGACGTCGAGCTGCGTCCCGGCGTCTTCGGTCTGCAGCAGCCCGTGATGCGCCCCGTGTTCGACGTGCGCCAGCGCGAGGACATCCTGCTTGCGGTCGCGGCGGCGGCGGGGCGGGAGATGGGTGTCGAGAGCTACGGCGCCTACCTGCAGGCCGCCTGGCGGGACGCGGGTGGCGCGCCGGACGCGGACTTCGAGGGCTGGTGGCACGACGCCCTCAGCGACGGCGCCACGGTCGAGCGGCCCGGCGTTACGCCCCCCGCCGAGATCGCGCCGCCGCTCAGCGCCGCGGCCGCGAACCACGCCTTCACGATGCCCGAGCCGGACGACGGCCTGTCGCTCGTCCTCTATCCCACGGCGCAGTTCTACGACGGGCGCGGCGCCAACCGCGCCTGGATGCAGGAGCTGCCCGACCCGATCACCAAGACCGTCTGGAACTCCTGGGTCGAGCTCCACCCGGCCACGGCCGAACCGCTCGGCGTCGAGACCGGCGACGTGGTCGAGGTGAGCACGGCCGCCGGCGCCGTCGAGGTACCGGCCTACGTGCACGAGGGCGTTCGGCCCGACGTCGTCGCGCTGCCGCTCGGCCAGGGGCACACGGAATACGGCCGCACCGCCGCCGGACGCGGCGTGAACCCGGTCGAGCTGCTCGACGGCACGGCCGATCCGCGCAGCGGCGCCCTGGCCTACGCCGGCGCCGCGGTCGAGATCACGGCGGTCGGCCGCCGGGACCGGCTCCCCGTCATGCAGGGCAACGAGACCGATCTCGATCGCGAGATCGGCGAGCTGATCAGCGTCGATACGGCGCTCGCCGCGGCGGCGGCCCACGAGATCGACCTGACCGAGTTGGTCGAAGCGGCCTGGGACTCGGACCCGAACAGCCCGTACCGCTGGGGGATGACGATCGATCTGAACGCGTGCAACGGCTGCGGCGCCTGCGTCACGGCCTGTTACGCGGAGAACAACATCCCGACGGTGGGGGAGGACCTCTGCGCCCAGGGCCGCGAGATGTCGTGGCTGCAGATCATGAGCTACAAGGAGGAGACGGAGGAGGGCGAACAGCAGACCGTCCACGTCCCCGTTCTCTGCCAGCAGTGCGGCGACGCGCCCTGCGAACCCGTCTGCCCCGTCTACGCGACCTACCACACACCGGAGGGGCTGAACGCGCAGGTCTACAACCGCTGCGTCGGTACCCGGTACTGCGCGAACAACTGCCCGTACAAGGTGCGGCGGTTCAACTGGTTCACCTACGAGC
>CAZDIF010000648.1:0-1630 GCA_964505365.1 uncultured Actinomycetota bacterium | reverse complement strand
GCGGTGGCCTTCACGGCGTCGCAGTGGTTGCCGAGGAAGACCGGAACCCCGGCGGACGGGCCAATCAGGCCGTGGCGGCGCAGGATGTCGGCCCACGATCCGGCACGCTCGAAGTCGCCGGAGTAGTAGCAGGCCGTAAAGAAGGAGCACACGGACTTGCCCGCGGTGTCGACGTCGTCGACGGGCCCGCAGGTCAGGGCCATCGCCTCGTCGAGCAGGGCCATGCCCTCGGCCATCCGGCCCGCCTGGACCTGCGCCAGGCCCGCGTCGGCCAACGCCTTGGCCTCGAGGTTCACGTCCCCGAATCGACGGGCGCGGTCCAGGGCGAACTCGGCAGCGGCCAGCAGCACGGCCGGGTCGTCGACGTCGCACCCCAGCGCCGCGACGGCCACCCACCCCTGTTCGATGCACGGTGGCTCGTCCTCCACCAGGCGCGCCGCCCGACGGAACCAGACACGCGCCGCCGTGCGGTTGCCCACCGCATGTGCGTACACGTCGCCCAGGCGCACGCAGGCCATCGCCGCCTGGCGGCAGTCGCCCGCCGCCGTGAACCCGCGGATGGCCGCCGACAACTGCTCGAGGACGGTGTCGACATCGGACGCGACCAGAGCCTCCTCGGCCAACTCGAGGTGCCGGACGCCATCTTCCATCACGGGTGCCCCCATCAGCACTGTCCCCCACGCCAGCCCCGGAGCCTGTCGCCTCCCGCGGCACGGCCATCACTGTACTGTTCCGGCGGGGCGAGGCTGGAGCAACGTGGCCGATCTGATCTACACAGCCAACGTGTCCCTCGATGGCTTCGTCGAGGACGGTCGGTAACGACCACTCCAAGTCTGAGATCGGCCAGACGGGTACGGCGGCTACCGACGGTTCGTCTGGATCCTCACGGGATGAACCGTGGCACGGGGTACGGCGGATCCAGCATGGGTCGCTGTGGCCCGTCAGGAAGCGGGGGGCGTGCTGGGAGGACCGGTGAGCACGGTGGGGACATACTCGAGCAGCTGGAGTCTGCCGTCGAAGGTGCGGCTGGCGACCAGGTCGAGGGAGACATCGGGAAGGCCATCGTAGATCCGGTCGCGGCCGGTCTTTCCGGTGATCACGGGGAAGACCACCACGCGGAAGCGGTCCACCAGGCCAGCCGCGAGGAGGGATCGGCACAGGGTGAGGCTCCCGAGTGTGCGCATCGGGCTGTCCCCGTTCCGCTTCATCGCTGCCACTGCCTCCACGGCATCGCCTTTGACCAGCCGGGTGTTGGGCCACGACAGCGGGGCCTGCAGTGTGGACGAGAACACGACCTTCGGCAGGTTGGCGAGCGCGCCCGTGGCGGCGTCCTCGTCGGTGGCCTCGTCCGCCGATGGGTCGGCGTCGGCCGCGAACCCGGACATCAGGCGGTAGGTGTTCGCGCCCATCAGGATGGTGTAGTCGCCCTCGGGCTGCTGACCGAGCCAGTCCAGGTACTCGGGGCCCTCGAGCCCCCACCACCCGGGCCAGCCTTCCGCGGCCCCGTAGCCGTCGAGTGAGGTGATGAAGTCCACGAGCAGTTCTGGCATCAGGGTTCCTCGTTCGGGTGGTCAACGTTCGCTCGTCGACAGATCGGACGAGCGGGTCATACGGAACTCATCGGTGGCGA
>CAZDIF010000647.1:0-1633 GCA_964505365.1 uncultured Actinomycetota bacterium | reverse complement strand
GGACGTGGGCCCAGGACGAGGGCCAGTGGCCCGAGGCCTACGACCCCTACGGCACCCTGCTCTGGCTCAACGACCTGTTCGCCGGGACCAACCTGATCGAGAGCGGCCTCGGGTTCTACACCATCACCGAGGAGGCGGAGCTGCAGTCGAAGCAGGGGAGGGGCAACGGACGGGGCAGAGGTAACCCTCCGTCCGTCTCGGACGTGACCAGGGTCGACATCACGACCCGCACGGGCCCGGCCCGCAACTTCTCCGCGCCCGACGGGACGACGACCAACCAGTACACCCTGCAGGCGTCGTGGTCGAAGTCCGGCACGGTCCGCGTCGGGTCGCACCCGGACGACCACCTGCTCGCGATCCACGGTCACCGGCCTGCCGTCCTCGTCGCTGACCCAAACACGGCCGGCGTGTACGACACGGTCTACGTCGACCTGGACAACGACTACACGTTCATCGACGAGAAGCCGGTCACGCGCGAGTCCCCGGCCTCCTACCGCGACATGGACGGGGACAGCTACCTCGACGTGTCCGGTGGCCTGCTCTACCACATCTCCGATGGCCAGACGCCCCTCCCGGGTGGGCTGACGGTCTTTGGTGTCAACGAGGTGGGCGAGCCAGGCGAGATCCTCGCCTGGACCGGCGACTACGACCCGGCGATCGGCGGCCACGGGACCCTCACGGCGTCCAACGTCGCCGGGCAGGGCGTCATCAACGGGCTGGCACCGGACTTCAACGACGTCGGCCAGACGCCGGGGGCCGTGATCGGCGGTGCCCCCGACGCGGACCTGGTGCCGTTCGGGGACATCTACTTCGCGTTCGCCGCGTCGACCCAGCTCGGCTACTTCCTGGCCAACAACGCCGCAGTCGACATCACGTCGAACTCCTACGGCGACTCGTCCGTCGACAACGACGGCTTCGACGCCGCCAGCCAGGAGGCCGACGTCATCCACGACCTGTTCGGCAACACCTCTCTGCCGGTCTTCTCGACCGGGAACGGGGCGCCGGGCATGGGCACGACGGCACCGCCGTCGCCCTCCGCCGGCCTGTCCACGGGCGCGTCGACCCAGTTCGGGACCACCGGCTGGGACTCGATCGCCAACGCCAGCCAGGTCGTCGACAACGACGTGATGGTGTGGTCCAACCGCGGACCCGGCGCGACTGGTGCCGCCGGCGTTGACGTGGTCGCCGACGGTGCGTTCTCGGCCGGTGACATCACGCTCAACGCCGTCGGCGACGGCCAGTTCGCCTGGGCGACGTGGGGCGGGACCAGCCGGTCCACACCGGTGGCGGTCGGCGCCGCCGCCCTGGCCTTCCAGGCACTCGGCGATCCGGGCACACCGGGGGTGGCCGACCAGGTCAAGTCGATCCTGAAGTCGTCCTCGACCGACCTCGCCTACCCGTCATTCGTGCAGGGCGCCGGCTCCGTGCACGCCGGTAGAGCGGTGGAGGCTGCCCTCGGTAGCGGCGCCACGGTCACACCCGACGAGTGGCGTGCCGGCGAGTACGACGGCCAGGAGTGGGACGTCTTCCCGCACGTGCTGGCCCCCGGCGAGAGCGACACGCAGGAGTTCGCCATCACTGGTGACAACAGCGGGTGGAGCATCTCCGACCGGACCATGGAGAAGGTGGACTC
>CAZDIF010000646.1:0-1635 GCA_964505365.1 uncultured Actinomycetota bacterium | reverse complement strand
GCCAGGGCGAGGCTCGGCCAGGGGTTGACGGCGACGTCGTCGACGTACCAGCCGAGGTGGAGGTGCGGCGGGGTGCCACGGGCGTTGCCGGTCCGGCCGACGTAGCCGACGACCTGCCCGGCGGTGACCTCGTCCCCGACGGTGAGGCCATCGGCAAGCCGGTGCAGATGTGCGGCGTAGAAGCGGCCGACCTCGGTCTCCCACGAGACGGAGATGCCGCCGAGGTCATGGTCGCCATCGAAGTGGTCGGTGGCGTCGATCTTGGTGACGACCCCAGCGGCCAGGGCACGGATCGGAGTGCCGGTGTCCGCGAACAGGTCGGTGCCCTCGTGGCGTCGGCCGTGCGAGCGGGGGTAGTGGAAGTCGTTGGTGAACGTCGCCTCCTCGACGGGGCAGACCAGGTCGGGCTTCACGTGGCGGGCCTCGGCGGGCAGGCTCGCGGCCCGTGCAGCGGCCGCCCGGCGGTTGGCCAGCCACTCCCGTCGCTGACTGGGCGACGCCTCGTCCTCGTCCTCCTCGTCGGACTCGGACGACTCGACCACGCCTCGGGTGGCCGGTGCTGGCGCTGGCGCTGCCGCGCTGCCGTCCGCGGCAGGGCCACCCTCGGCGTCTTCCTGTGCCGCCCGGGCAGCGGCCTCCTGCGCCGCACGCTCGAGGGCCTCCGCCAGTGCCTCCTCGGCATCCAGCTCTGCCTCCAGGGCGTCCAGCAGCTCGAGCTCGTGCGCTCGGGCGGTGTCACGGGCGCGCTGGGCCGCATCCTCGAGGTCCGGGATGCGGGCGGACGCCTCCTCGAGCGCGTCCTCCGCGACCTCGCGCAGCCGCTCCAGTGCCGCCACCCGGTCCTCGGCCTGGGCCAGCGCGCGGACGCGGCGTCCGAGCTCGACGTACGAATGCCCCAGCACGTTGTCGAGCTCGTCCATGGCGCGGGCGAGGTCGTGGACGTCGGTAGCCGACTCGAGCGCCGCCAGCACGAGGGCGCCGGCCTGCGTCCCGCCGAACTTGTAGGAGAGGGCCACGCCGCCGTCGAACTGCTCCTGGGCCGCCCGCTGGTCGCGCAGCGCCTCGTACTCCACGCCCCGCGCGTGATCGAGCAGTGCCGTGACCCGCTCGAGGTCCTCCTCGGCCGTCCGGCGGTCCCGGTGGGCCTCGACCACGGCCTCCTCGCCCTGCGCTCGTGCGTACTCGGCGCTGGCGGACCGGCTGGTCCGGGCCGACACCAGGGAGCTCGCCCGCTGGAGGGCGGCGCGCTCGGCCTGTGCCGGGGGTCGCTCCGGCTTCTGTGCCCGCGCTGCCGGGTCCTCGTCCGACGCCGCAGCCAGCGCGGGCAGAGCCGCGAGCCCGACCAGCAGCAGCGCGACGACACCCATCGTCAACGTCCATCGCCACACGACCATCGGTGCCCCCGCCGGCGGACCGGCTGCCTCAACCCCTGCCCCGTGCAGAGTGCATAGTGCCCTGCGCCGGACACGGCGCACACCTCGCATGCGGCCAGCGAACACGCCGTGGGTGCGGCTGCACGTGGCCACGTCCTACGATCGCGCGGCACGCGAGCGTGGCGGAACTGGCAGACGCGCGGGGTTTAGGTCCCCGTGGGGTAACACCCGTGGAGGTTCGAGTCCTCTCGCTCGCACCCGG
>CAZDIF010000645.1:0-1645 GCA_964505365.1 uncultured Actinomycetota bacterium | reverse complement strand
GTGGCGTCGGCCGTGTCACCGGTGGCGGCGTCGGTGGTGCAGCAGCCGGAGTCGGGCTCCAGGACGTCCGCGTCGCCGAGGACGCGGTAGACCTCCCACGGCAGGCCGTCGGGGTCGGCGACCCACGCCTTGTCCTGGGTGGCGTAGCAGCAGGCGGAGGCTTCCTCCACCCGTTCGGTGAGGCCGGCCTCGTCGAGCCGGGCGTGGAAGGCGGTCTGCTCCTCGCCGTCCAGCGTCTCGACGCCGAGATGGTCGAGCCCACCCGCACCCTCTTCGCCCTCGAGGAGCACGAGCTTCAGCGGCGGGTCGGCGATGGCGAAGTTCGCGTACCCCGGCCGGCGCTTGCTGACGGGGGTGGCGAACACCTGCTCGTAGAACGGGACGGCCCGGTCGAGGTCGGAGACCCTGAGGGCGAGCTGCAGACGGGACATGGCGGTCCTCCGCGGTCGGATTTCATATCGACAACTGTCGATGTGGAGACGGTACCGCACAGATCGATGCCTGTCGATATGATCGTGCCACGGTCCGAAGTGCCTGCGCTGACTCTCACATGTGAGACTCCCTGCAGGCGCTGTGGCGTGCAGGACCCGGCGATGCGACATGGAGGTGGTGCGATGGCGGTCGACGAACTGCCGGTGATCGACGAGCTGTGCTGCGCGCCCGTGCTCGAGGCGCCCATCGCCGCGGACGAGGCCGAGGTGCTGGCAGGGACGCTCCGCGCGATCGCCGACCCGATCCGCCTGCGGCTGCTGTCCCTGATCGGCACCACCGGCGAGATGTGTGCCTGCGACCTCCCCGACCTGGTCGACCGCAGCCAGCCGACCGTCAGCCACCACCTCAAGGTGCTGGTCACCGCCGGGCTGCTCCGACGCGAACAGCGCGGCAAGTGGGCCTGGTACCGCGTCGACCGCGACCGCCTCGCCACCCTGCAGGCCGCCCTGGCCACCCCCGCCCCCTGATCGCGCGCCCGCGATTGTGATGCGGATTCAGGGATCTGATGCGGATTTGGGGGAGAATCTCCCCTGAATCCGCATCGCAACACGGAATCCGCATCGCAACGGCGAGGTGGTGGGCTCGGGACGTGGCGGTGTTGCCGTACCGCGGTGGTCGTCTGGCATGCTCCCGGACCCGGCCGCCTCGGCGTCACCGCCACCGCGGGTCCGGGCAGCCCGCTCCCACCGACGGCTCCCCTGCGAGGTCTCCCACGTGCGTCGTTCGCTGCGCCTGCGCCGCTGGCAGAAGGAGGCCCTCGACGCGATGGCGGCGTCGGGTCGGCGCGACTTCCTCGCCGTGGCCACCCCGGGTGCGGGCAAGACCACGTTCGCGCTGACCGCCGCGGTCACCGACCTGGCCGAGCGGCCGCACCGGCGGGTGGTCGTGGTGGCGCCGACCTCGCACCTGAAGTTCCAGTGGGCGCAGGCGGCGGGGCACTTCGGCCTGCACCTCGAGCCGGAGTGGCAGCCGGCCGGCGGCTGGCCGCACGACTTCCACGGCGTCGTCGTCACCTACCAGCAGGTCGCCAGCGACCCGCGGGCCGTCCGGGCGTTCACCGACGACGCGTTCGTGGTGATCGACGAGATCCACCACGCCGGGTCCGAGCGTGCCTGGGGCGACGGCATCTTCACCGCGTTCGAGCCGGCCGGCC
>CAZDIF010000644.1:0-1646 GCA_964505365.1 uncultured Actinomycetota bacterium | reverse complement strand
GTCGACTGCGACCCCGGGCAGGACGACGCGTTCGCGCTGCTGCTGGCCGCGGTGCACTGCGACCTCGTGGCCGTGACCACCGTCCACGGCAACGCCCCGGTGGAGGCCGTCACCCGCAACGCGCTGGCCGTGCTCGAGCTGGCCGGCCACGCCGGCGTGCCGGTCCACCCGGGTGCCTCGCGGCCGCTCGTCGGCGAGCCGCTGCACGGCCTGCAGATCCACGGCGAGTCCGGCCTCGACGGGGCGGAGCTGCCCGAGCCCACCGCCTCGCCCTCCCCCACGCCCGCCGTCGACGCCCTGCGTGCCGCGGCGGCCGAGCACGACGACCTCACCATCGTCGCGATCGGTCCGCTGACCAACATCGCCACGGCCCTGCGGGCCGACCCGGCGCTGGCGGACCGCATCGGCCGGATCCACCTCATGGGCGGGTCCGCGTCGGCGGGCAACCGCACCCCGGCGGCGGAGTTCAACATCCTCGCCGATCCCGAGGCGGCCAGCGCGGTGTTCGCCTCCGGCATCCCCATCCGGATGGCGGGCCTCGACCTCACCCGCCAGGCCCGCTTCGGCCCGGCGGAGGTCGCCCGCCTGCGTGACGCCGGCGGGCAGGTCGCCGGGGTCTGTGCGGACCTGCTGGCCTTCTACACACGATCCTCCGAGGCCCGCACCGGCCAGCCGTCCGCCGTCCTGCACGACCCGTGCGCCGTCGCCTGGCTGGTCGACCCGACGCTGGTCGAGGCACGCCACCTGCACGTCGACGTGGAGCTGCACGGCACGCTGACCCGCGGCATGACCGTCTGCGACACCCGCCCCGGCGCCGGCCGCCCCGGACGCGGCGAGCCCCCGAACGCCGAGGTCGGGTTCACGCTCGCCGCCGAGCGGTTCGTCGACCTCGTCGTGGACACCGTCGGCGGGCTCGGCTGAAGCGAACAGGGAGAGGCCCGCGCCCCCCTTGGCGCGGGCCTGGCCACGTCGGCGCCCCTGGACCGACGGGCCGGCGAGGTGGCCTGCGTCGCTTCGCTGTGCCCTTCGCCTTCGTTCCCTGCTCGCTGGTGCGTGTGCCCCGCACACCCAGACAGAGCGACCACCCCGGCGGTTGATACGCCGTGTCCCGGCTACGTCGGTGACCGTGCGGCAGTCGTGGTACTGCGAGCGTCGACTGCACGGTGATCGCTCTTCCACAGGCACCGCCGCCGCGGCTCGAAGCGTCACGGCCCGTCGATAGGCTCGTGCCACCGCCAACGACGGACGCCCGATGCCCGACCTCCCCCACCGGTTCGTGTTCATCGACACCGAGGCCACCGGCCTCGACCACACCCGGCACGAACTCACCGAGGTCGCCTGGATCGTCCGGTTCGAGGACGGCTCGCAGCTCGAGCGCCAGTACTTCCCCGAGCACACCATCGACGGGGCCACGCCCGAGGCGCTGGAGCTGACCCGCTACCAGGAACGGATCGCCCCGCAGCGCCGGGCCCCGGCGTCCGAGTGGCTGGCCCAGTTCCTCGAGGACGCCACCGACGCCTACCTCGTCGGGGCCGTGCCGGACTTCGACGCCCACCACCTCGAGCGGATGTGCCGCAAGATGGGCGTCGAACCGACCTGGGACCACCACCTCGTCGACGTCGAGACCCTCGCCCTGCCGCTGATCG
>CAZDIF010000643.1:0-1648 GCA_964505365.1 uncultured Actinomycetota bacterium | reverse complement strand
CCGAACCGCCGGAGGACACGGCGTCCTGACGCGGCGTCCACAGGGCAGATGCTGCCGTCTCCGATGATGTCACACTCCTCGGGCATGTTTCCCGTGCACTCACACGGGAGAACATGTTCCATGGGACGACCCCGAACCTGGACGGACGACGACCTGCGCCGTCATCTTCCGCATGCGACCTCCTGGCGGGATCTCCGTGATCGCCTGGGGCTGGTGGGCGGGGGAAGCACCACCCATCGGTTGAGGGAGGTGTGCGCGGACCTCGGGCTCGACACGCGCCACCTCCCGGCACCGGGGGAGTTCCCGCGCCGGTTCACGGACGACCAGCTGATCGAGGCCGTGGCCGCGTCGACGTCGTTGCACGGGGTCTTCCAGCACCTGGGCCTCTCGGTCGGCGGCAGCGCGTGGCAGCGGATGCAGGACCACATCGTTCGGCTCCGGCTGGACACCTCCCACTGGGCGCCACAGGGAGTCCACCCGGGACGCCGGCCTCCGAAGCGGTCCGAGCCGATCGACGACGAGCTGCTGCGACGTGAGCTGCCAGGGGCACGTTCGCTCGCCGAGGTGTTGACCGCCTTGGGGCAGGATCCGAGCAGCGGGTCGGCCTACCGAAGGCTGAAGCGGCGCATCCGGGAACTCGGGCTGTCGACGGACCATCTGGCTGGCCAGGCATGGGCTCGCGGCCAGCCCCGTGCGTATCGGCCACCGCGCCCGCTGGAGGAGATCCTCGTCCGTGACTCTCCCTACCGCGGCCAGTCGTCAGGCCTGCGACGGCGCCTGATCAATGAGGGGATCCTCGAGCCCCGGTGTGCCGATTGCGGGATCGAGCGGTGGAACGGCGGTCCAGCTCCGTTGCAGCTGGACCACGTCAACGGTGACCCACGCGACAACCGCAGGGAGAACCTGCGCCTGCTCTGTCCCAACTGCCACGCCCAGACACCGACCTACTGCGGGCGCAACATCGGCAATCGGTACAGTTCCGGGTCCGGCAGTGGGTAGGCGCGCTGCCTCTGCCGCTTGGCCCCCGTGCTGGAACTGGCATACAGGGATCGCTCAAAACGATCTGCCCTCTGGGCTTGTGGGTTCGAATCCCACCGGGGGTACGAGCATGCGAGCCAGAGAATTGGTTCGCGGACGACGTGGCATGACGAGTATCGTGGAGGCCCAGTGGCAGGCAGGACCCGGCAGGCCGCTCGCATCCGAGAGCAGCTGGCTCGCGTCCAGGAGGACCTGAAGCGAGTCCGTGCCGAGGAACGCGTGCTGGCCGAACAGGTCGCACACCTGTCCGAGGTGGCCGACGCCGCCGAGACCCGACACCTGGTCGCGCAGACGCCCCTCGCGGACCGCGAGTGGCGTGCGGCCCGGACGGACCGAGACCGGCACGCGGCCCTGCTGGATGAGGCCCGCCACGAGGCGGACCGCCTGCTCGCGGAGCGCGATCGCCTGCTCGACCAACTCTTCGACCTGGAGGCACCATCGTGACGGACACCGGCTCGACGCAGGCGTCCGCGACCGACGCGGGTGACGCCCCCGCGGACGGTGACACGCTGCGTCCCACGCGCGTGCTCATCGCCGAGGACGAGGCGCTCATCCGGCTCGACCTCAAGGAGATGCTGGTCGAGGAGGGCTTCGACGTCGTCGCCGAGGT
>CAZDIF010000642.1:0-1650 GCA_964505365.1 uncultured Actinomycetota bacterium | reverse complement strand
CGGACGGCAAGCGCGAGATCCAGGACAACGACAAGGTCATCTACAGCGCCGGCGGGGGCACCGCGATAGACGGACTCACCGACGGCAACGAGTACTTCGTCACGTTCCCCTCCTCCGACAAGACCGAGGTCCAGCTGACCTCGACGGAGGGCGGTGACGTCATCGAACTCGATCCGTCCGTCGCCACGGGCGACAGCCACAGCCTGGCGGTGGTGGACTCCCCGCCGGACAGCACCGGCATCGGTGTGTCGTTCGCGATGAACATCGACGACGACACAACGGTCGCAGAGGTGGCGGCGGGCGCCACGGTGACCGGGGCGGACGACCTGACGCTCAAGGCCACCTCGAAGCGCGAGACGGTCACCCAGGCCGAGATGGGCACCGGTGGCGACACCGGTATCGGCGGTGCCGTGGCCGTCGGCAAGTCGATCGTCCACACGCGTGCACGGGTGGGTGCTGGTGACACGCTGACGGTCGGCGGCAACCTCGGCCTGGAGGCCGACCTGACGGCGTCGTCCTCCACCGTCGCGGAGGGGGACGTCGAGGGTGCCGAAGCCGCTCTCGGGATCGCCCTGGCCCTCGCCATCACCGAGCATGACGTGTCGGCGACAACGGTCCGTGACCTCGAGGCCGGCGGTGACGTGTCCTTCACCGCGAAGGGGACCACCACCAGCACCTCGGGGTCCACCGCCAGCGCCAAGGGCGCCCCGGGCGAGAGCAGCTCCGACGGCCAGAACGTCAACGACCGCGGTGACTCGGCGCTGGGCGACGCCGACTCCAGGTCGGCCGAGCAGGGTGCCAGCGAGTCGTCCGACTCCGAGACACCAGCTGCCACGACTCCGGATGGGGAGGCACAGGGGCAGGGCTCGCTGTCCGTGGCTGCTGCCATCACCTTCAACATGGTGCGGACGGACGTCACCGCCTCGGTGCCCTCGAACGTGGCGATCGTCGCGGGCGGTGCCCTGTCGCTGGTGGCCGAGTCGGACACCAACGCCGAAGCCAGGGCCGACGGTTCTGCCACGGCGAAGCCCGAGGACGAAGAGGGAGGGACAGACTCGTCGACTGAGTCCACCGGCTCCGGGTTCGGTGTCGGCGCGGCCGCCGCGGTGAACAAGGTCAGGACCAACGTCACGGCCGAGATCGGTCCCGACGCCGACGTCACGGCCGAAGGTGTGACGGTCGATGCGAAGATGCGAGACGACGCCGGCCACCCCAGCGACGGCAGGCACAGGGTCTCGTCCGAGGCCACGTCCGGCGCCGGCACCAACGACGTCGGCATCGCCGGGGCGTTGGCGCTCAACCTCGTGGAGGTGAACACCCGGGCGCTGATCCGGTCGGGCGCGGAGGTCAACGCCGGCGGTGGCGACGTGAAGGTCGCCGCCGAGCACGAGCAGGAGGACATCGCCAAGGCCGAGGCGAACGTCGACCTCGACTCCGGGTCGGTCGGCATCGGCGCCTCGGTCGCCCTCAACCTCCTCGAGTGGACCTTGACCATCGCCGAGATCGAGGACGGTGCACTCGTCACGGGTGGTGACGACCTGGCGGTGCAGGCCTCCAGCCAGCGCCCGGACACCACCACGCAGGCCAAGGGCGGCGCCGAGGGAGGAGGCACCCTGGTCCTCACACCCGTCGTCGCGGTGCTGCGCAGCT
>CAZDIF010000641.1:0-1652 GCA_964505365.1 uncultured Actinomycetota bacterium | reverse complement strand
CGCTCGCCCGCCAGGTGGTCCTCGAGCTCCACCTCGACCAGGCCACGGCCGGGCCGCCGCGGCTCGATGCCGGTCACCGACACCCGGGTGGCCGCCAGGGCCCCGTGCGTCCGGGCTGCCTGCAGGACGGCCAGCGCCAGCCGGGCGTCGTCGGTCTGCGCGTCCTCGTAGCGGACCCCGCCACCAGCGCCACCGTCGGCCAGCGACGGGGCCGCCCGGAGCACCGCCTCGGGAGACAGCCGGCGGTGCGGGCGGGTCCGACGGCCGAGCGTCATCGCGTCGTAGAGGGTCAGGCCGGCCCGCAGCATCGCCACGTCGGCGAACGACGGCGTGGGGACGACGAAGCCCAGCGGCCGCACGAGGTGCGGCGCCAGTGCCCGCAGCAGCTCGCGCTCGCGCACGCCCTCCCACACCATCGGCAGGTCGCCGGTGGCGAGGTAGCGCAGCCCGCCGTGGATCAGCTTCGAGGACCGCGACGAGGTGCCGCTGGCGACGTCCGCGCGCTCGACCACGCCGACCCGGTACCCGCGCGACGCGGCGTCCAGCGCGACCCCGGCGCCGGTCGTCCCGGCGCCCACGACCAGCACGTCCACCGGGTCGGACGTCAACCGGTCGAGGACGGTCGACCGGGTGTGCAGGCTCCAGCTCACGGGCACCTCGTAGGATGGCCGCGCGCATCCTACGAACCCCTCCGCGCCACCCCCGCACCCCACCCCCTTTCGTGAGGACACGATGTCGTCGAACCTCCAGCCCGGCGGTCGCCTCGCCCGTGCCCAGGCCCGCCTGCGCGACACCGACACCGCGGCCCTGTTCGTCGGCCCGTCCGCCGACCTGCGCTGGCTGGTGGGCTACGAGGCCCTGCCACTGGAGCGCCTGACGCTGCTGGTGGTACCGGCAGAGGGCGACCCGACGCTGGTCGTGCCCGAGCTGGAGGTGGCACGGGCCGAGGCGTCCGGCGCGGACCAGCACGTGCGGGTGGTGTCGTTCGGCGAGACCGACGACCCCTTCGCCCGCGTCGACGAGGCGCTGGCCGGCGCCGACACGGCCGGCCACATGGCCGTCCAGGACCGGCTGTGGACGATGTTCACCCTGCAGCTGCAGGACCGCTACCCGGCCGCCCGGTGGGGCTCGTCGACGCCCATCACCGGCCACCTGCGCCTGCACAAGACCCCGGACGAGGTCGCGGCGCTGCAGCGGGTGGGCGAGGCCATCGACGGCGTCCACGCCCGCGTGCCCGAGCTGCTGCGGCCGGGACGCACCGAGGCCGAGGTCGCCCGGGACATCGCCGCGGCGATCCGCGAGACCCACGACGAGGTCAACTTCGTCATCGTGGGGTCCGGCCCCAACGGCGCCAGCCCCCACCACGAGGTCGGCGACCGCGTCCTCGAGACCGGCGACGCCGTGGTCGTCGACATCGGCGGCACGCTGGACGGGTACTGCTCGGACGAGACGCGCAACTACTGCCTCGGCCATGCCCCCGACGGGTACGGGGAGGTCCACGAGGTCCTGCGCCTGGCCCAGCAGGCCGCCGTCGAGGCGGTCGCCGCGGGCGTGACGGCCCAGGACATCGACCGGGCCGCCCGCGTGCCGATCGCCGAGGCCGGCTACGGCGAGGCGTTCCTGCACCGCACCGGCCACGGCATCGGCGTCGA
>CAZDIF010000640.1:0-1655 GCA_964505365.1 uncultured Actinomycetota bacterium | reverse complement strand
GCAGCTCGAGGCGGTCGCCGCACAGGCCGTGGGCTGGTTCCGCGACCACCTCGCCGACTGACAGCAGGCGCGGACCGAGACGGCCCACTGCGGCGACCACGGACCGTGTGCGCGCAGCCGTCTACGCTCGACGCGAGTGGGCACAGAGGGCGGCGATGGACGAGCTCCGGCGGGCAGCGATCGCCGCCTCGAACCTGCGCTCGCTGCCGGTGCCGGTCCAGGATCGCCTGCTTGCCACGGGTGTGGCCCGGACGGTCGACGCCGGCGCGATCCTCCGGCGCGAGGGTGACGACACGGCCCATCTCGTCCTCGTGCTGTCCGGGCTGCTGCGCGTGTTCGTCTCCGACGACGACGGTCGCACGATGACGGTGCGGTACGTCCGGTCGGGAGACCTGCTCGGAGCGGCCTCCCTGTTCAAGCCGACGTTCATGCTGCCGGGGACCATCCAGGCGGTGACGGACGCGGAGGTGCTGCAGCTGGACGCTGCGGCGGTGCGCCACGCGGCCGACACCGACGTGGTGGTGGCCCGCGCGCTGATCGACGAGCTCAGTGATCGTGTCGTCGAGTTCGTCGAGGAGTTGCCGGGCAGCGCCTTCGCGACGATCCGCGAACGGGTGGCGCGGCACCTGCTCGACCTCGCCGTCACCGTCGGCCGGGACCTGGTCGCCCAGGTGCCCCAGCAGGCCCTCGCCGACGCCGTGGGCACGTCACGCGAGGTCGTGGTCCGATGCCTGCGGGAGCTCCGCGAGTCCGGCCTGATCCGCACCGGACGAGACGGCATCGCCATCCTCGACGCCGAGTCGATGGCCGCCGAGGCCGGCCGGCAGCACGAGCGGAGGAACACAGGTTCCTGACGGGGCCACGGCCGCCTTCCATGATGGAGGACGACATGGAAGGGGCGCACGATGAGTGCCACGCCGCGGACAGGCGCGGCCGGGGTCCAGGACCTCGCCCATGCCCTCGCGGGCGACGTGGTGGTCCCCGGATCGTCCGGCTACGAGCAGGACCGCAGGGTCTGGAACGGCTCGATCGACCGCCGCCCGGCCGCGATCGCCCACTGTGCCCATCCGGAGGACGTCGCGGCCGCCGTCCGCGTCGCACGCGAGGCAGACCTCGAGATCGCCGTCCGCAGTGGTGGCCACAGCTTCCCCGGCCTCTCGGTGGCCGACGAGGCCGTGGTGGTCGACCTGCGCCGGTTGGCCGACATCTCGGTGGACCCGACCACGCGCACCGCGCGGGTCGGAGCCGGCGCGTTGCTCGGCGAGATGGATCGGGCGACCCAGGCGCACGGGCTCGCGGTTCCCACGGGTGCCGTCAGCCACACCGGCGTCGCCGGCCTGACGCTCGGTGGCGGGATCGGCTGGCTGATGCGGCGACACGGCCTCGCGGTCGACCAGCTGCGGTCCGTCGACGTCGTCACCGCCGACGGCCAGCGGGTGCGCGCCAGCGAGGCGGAGAACCCCGACCTGTTCTGGGGGGTTCGCGGCGGGGGCGGCAACTTCGGCATCGTGACCAGCTTCGAGTTCGACGCGCACGAGGTGGGGCCGACGGTCCTGTCCGGCCTGGTGCTGTGGCCCTTCGAGCAGGCCGCGGACGTCGGGGCCTTCTACCGCGACTGGTGCGCAGCGGCACCTCGCGCGCTGACCAGCGCCCTG
>CAZDIF010000639.1:0-1655 GCA_964505365.1 uncultured Actinomycetota bacterium | reverse complement strand
CCTAGTCATCATGGAGCGGCCGGCTCCGTCCGCAGACTTGGTTTCGTGGGTCATCCACGATGAACGCGGACGGTGCCACATACGGAAAGGAGCCGGCCGTGTCCAACAGTATCGCTGTGGGTGAATTCACGTTCCTGGGGTTGGATGTGCACAAGGACTCGATCTCGGTGGGGCTGCTCGAGCCTGGGGCCGAGGTGGCTGTGTCGGAGCGGATCTTCCACGACGAGCCGTCGGTGCGGCGGCTGGTCGACGGGTTCGATCGGGCCCGGCTGAAGGTGTGCTACGAGGCCGGGCCGACCGGGTACGGGCTGGCGCGGTTGCTGGGCTCGATGGGGATCGACTGCAAGGTGGTCGCACCGTCGTTGATCCCGACCGCACCCGGGGATCGGGTAAAGACCGACCGGCGTGACGCCCGCCGGTTGGCCCGGCTGCTGCGGGCCGGCGAGCTGACGTTCATCCGGGTGCCGACCGAGGTCGAGGAGGCGGTGCGGGATCTGTGCCGGATCCGTGACGACGCGGTGATCGAGCGGCGGCGGGCACGCCAGCGGCTGGGCGGGTTCCTGCTGCGCCACGGGCGGGTGTTTCGCGACGGGAGGGCTTGGACCGCCCGGCACGCGCAGTGGCTGACCTCGTTGACGTTCGACCAGCCAGCCGCAACCGCGACGTTCGGTCACTACCGGGCGATGCTGACCATGGCCGACACCGCCCTGGCGGGGATCGAGGCCGATCTGGCCCCGTGGTGCGAGTCCGGTCCGTTCGCCGACCGGGTGGCCCGACTGGGCGCCTACCGTGGCATCCGGCAGGTCGGGGGGCTGGTCCTGGTCGCCGAGGTGTGCGACTTCCGCCGGTTCCCCGCTGCGGGGGCGTTCATGGGGTTCACCGGGCTGGTCCCGTCCGAGTACTCCTCCGGGGCCATGCAACGGCGCGGGCATGTGACCAAGGCCGGCAACGGGTTCGTGCGGCGGCAGCTGGTCGAGTCCGCTTGGGCCTACCAGCACCGCCCCGCCGTCGGCGTCACCCTGCACCGACGACAGCAGGGACTGCCACCGTCCACGATCGCCCGGTCATGGGCCGCGCAACGACGGCTGTGCGGTCGCTTCCGCAGCCTGGCCGCCCGCAAGGACTCCAAGAGCGTGGTCGTCACCGCGATCGCCCGCGAACTGGCCGGGTTCGTGTGGGCCGAGATGACCGCCGACAACTGACGACAACCGTCCGGGTGTGACTTCCGTCGGCACAAGGACACACCACCACCAGCCTGCAGATCTCGTGTCGGACAGCCGCCGCGCAGGACCAGATCCCCGTTACGCCTACGCCACCCGCACCCACAAGGCGCGGAACGAGCGCACCTAGTCAGGGGCACCTTCCCTGCGGATCACGACATGCGGTTCCAACCCGCGAACATCAGAGTGGCGGCCACGCCGACACCCACTGTTGTCCGGCACGAGGTCTGCAACCACCAGGAGCCACCAGACCCCGGATCTCGCTCAACCGCACAAGATCGCGTCAGTCCCTCGACACAAGGCAGAGGGGCCACCATGCGGTGCACCAAAACCCGTGGGAACTCGAGCCCAGAGCGAGACTTGACAGGCCGCTCCACATCAGGCGTAGCTGTGCAGCCCCACCACGACGAGGTTGACCACGAAGTAGGTGAACAT
>CAZDIF010000638.1:0-1659 GCA_964505365.1 uncultured Actinomycetota bacterium | reverse complement strand
AGGTCTTGGCGAAGCAGCCGTCCTCGGTGGCGTGGACGGTGCCGTCGGGCATCAGCGCGATGAAGTCGTCCTGCACCGGCAGGGAGCCCATGACGTTGCGGAAGGTGGTGGTGGTCTTGCCGGTGCCCGACAGCCCGATGATCAGGGCGAGCTTCTCCTGCCCGTCCGGGGTCGACTCGGCGGGGAAGGTCTTGGCGCCCGAGTGCATCGCCAGCCCACCGCGGTCGTAGACGAGCTTGTTCCACATCCGCAGGCCCCCCATCTTCGACTCGCCGAAGTAGTCGGAGCCGAACACCCGGGTGACCCAGTTGTCGAGGTCGACGAGGATGAGGCACTCGTTGTTGAACTCCGGGGCCCGCAGCGACGGCGTGTAGATGACCGTGAACTCGGCGCCGGGCCAGGCGTCGTCCTTGGGGAAGTACAGCTGCTGTTGCATGGCCGGGATGTTGGCCTGGGTCTTCTCCATGTACAGCTGGGAGGCCGTCCGGAACTCGGGATCCGGACCGATGTAGCCCTCGATCAGGATCATGTCCTGCTCGGCGACGTGGGCGTCCTGCTTCGCCGCCCACGCCTCGTAGGTGGCGCGCGACACGTACGGCTTGCCCGGGTCGGTCTCGGAGACGTAGAAGGTCGACGGCCCCTGGCGCGAGAGGATCCGCGCCCGGTAGTTGAGGTTGCCGAACTCGGTCTCGGTGACGTCGTCCATCAGCTCGAGCGCCCACTGGCGCATCTGCTGCTGGGTCGGATTGGCCTCCACGGACCGGGCCTTCGGGAGCACGAAGCTCACGGGCGCCTCCTCGAGTGGGGCGCACCTCGTTGTGCGCCGTGCTGGCAGGGGGGCGGTGGGGAAGATGTTCCGAGGACGGTAGCCGGGTGTTCACCCTCCGCACGAACCGGCAGGGGAACACCCGGCCACCGACCAGGTCAGGAGCCGTGCGCGAATCCCGGGATGAACGGCGAATCCGGCCGGTTGGCGAGTTCGGCCCGGTACCAGTCGATGGTCCGGGCCAGGCCGGTGTCGAGGTCGTGCCGCGGCTGCCAGCCGAGCAGCCGGCGGGCCCGCGACGCGTCCGCGCGCATGCGGCGGATCTCCACGGGCCGCTCCGGCAGCGCCCCGAGGTCGGGGACGACATCGCTGCCCGCCAGCGTGAGGATGCGCGTGGCGAGGTCGCGGATCGCGACCTCCTCGCCGCCGCCGAGGTTGATCAGCTGGCCCTCGACGCCGTCGGCGGTCCCGGCAGCCAGCAGCCCCTCGGCGAGGTCCTCGACGTGGTTGAACTCGCGGGTCTGCTCCCCCGACGTCATCGGCAGTGGCTGGCCCAGCAGCCCGCGCACCACCACCTCGGGCACGATCCGGTCCGGCGACTGGGCGGGGCCGTAGGCGTTGAAGGGCCGCACCCGCACGATCGGCCAGCCGTACGAGGCGTGGCCGATCCGGCAGAACTGCTCGGCGGCGTGCTTGGACACCGCGTACGGGGACACCGGTCGCGGGTGGTCGTCCTCGTGGAACGGCACGTCGATCGCGCCGTAGATCTCGGAGGTGCCGACGTTGACGAAGCGGTCGTACCCGACCGCGTCGAGGGCCTGGAGCAGGTTGACGGTGCCCTGGACGTTGGTCTGGACGCACTCGTCGATGCGCGCCCACGACTTGCCGACGTG
>CAZDIF010000637.1:0-1660 GCA_964505365.1 uncultured Actinomycetota bacterium | reverse complement strand
AACAACACCATGCTGGTCCAGATCGCGGTCATGGCCTGGGTCGTGCTGGGCGAGGTCCTCACTGGGCTGCAGTGGACCGCCCTGGCCATCGTCTCGGGCGGCATCTGGCTGGTCCGCCGGCGCGCCGACGGCACGACGAACACCAAAGTCGGTACCCGTGAAGGGTGGCCCGTTCCGGGTGATCCCTGATGCGGGGCTGCGGACCCGAGGGCGACCATCAACCTTGGAGATCAAGGAGTCGCCCGTATGCGCTGGTTTCCCAAGCGAGACTTCCGAAAGCCACCCAGGCCAAAGCCAGAGGGACCCAAGCCACCTCCACTGTGGCCCTGGGTGGTCGGCCTGCTCGTGATCGTCGGGTTGCTGGCCCTCTTCCTGTCGGCGCCGCTCGCTGGATGGTCGCAGATGGGCGGTTGAAAGGCACGCGAGGCACCGCGGCGGCACCTTGCAGTGCTATGTACCTTGTGCTTCTATGTATCGTCCACAGAGCCGGTGAGGGCTGATGCACATCGACAAGGACCTGGTCGCCGCCTCGGCGACGCCGCTCGTGCTCTCGATCCTGACCGAGGGCGAGAGCTACGGCTATGCGATCCTGAAGCGGGTGCGCGACCTCTCCGGAGGTGAGCTCGAGTGGACCGACGGGATGCTCTACCCGCTGCTCCACCGCCTCCGCCGGCTCGGGTACGTGACCACGGAGTGGCGGACGCCACCCGAAGGGCGCCGTCGTCGGTACTACGCGATCACCGACGACGGCCGGGCCGCGCTCGCGGAGCACCAGCGGCAGTGGGTGACCGTCACGCGCGCGCTGGGTGAGATCTGGCGAGACTCCGGATGGCTGCCCACGGCGTTCGGACGGTCCTGACCATGGATGGTGTGGAGTCACAGATCGCCGAGTGGCGCGCCTACGTCTCGCAGGCTGGATCCGTCAACGGCCACGACGTCGACGAGCTCGAGGACCACCTCCGCGACCAGATCGCCGAGCTCAACGCGGCCGGCCTCACGGACGACGAGGGATTCCTCGTCGCGGTCAAACGGATGGGCGACCTCGACACCCTGACCCGGGAGTTCGCCCGCGAGCACAGCGGCCGACTGTGGAAGCAGCTCGTCCTGCGGGGCGAGGACGAGCCAGCGCGTGCCGCCAGTGGCTGGGTCGAGGCGCTCATCTTCGCCGTGGCGGCGGCCGTCACCGTCCAGGTCGTTCGGCTCGCCGCCGACGTCCCCGACGAACCGCCGGCGTGGCTGCTGCGGAACCTCGGACTGTTCGTGGTGCCGTTCCTCGCCGGTTACTTCGCGCGACGGCGGCGGCTGGACACCGGGCGGTGGGCGCGAGCGGCCGTGCCCTTCGTGCTCGCTGCACTCGTCATCAACCTCTACCCGTACCGCGGGGGCTCGACCACCGAGCTCCTCGTCGCGCTCCACCTCCCCGTCGTCCTGTGGTTCGTGGTCGCCTACCCGTACATGGACGGGACGCTCCGGTCGCACGAGCGGCGCATGGACTTCGTCCGCTTCACGGGCGAGTGGGTCATCTACTACGTGCTCATCGCGCTCGGCGGCGGCGTGCTGCTCGGGCTGACCGGCCTGATCCTCGAGCCGATCGGACCCGACCTCGCCGAACGGGTCATCGAGTGGGTGCTGCCGTCGGGCGCGGCCGGCGCCATGATCG
>CAZDIF010000636.1:0-1664 GCA_964505365.1 uncultured Actinomycetota bacterium | reverse complement strand
CCCGACGGCGTCACCTTCCCCGACGGTGGTGGGCTGGAGCTGACCACCCTCGGGCAGCCGCACGTGCGCCTCGACGGGGCGACCCTGTCGGTGACGCCACGGCAGCTGGACATCCTCACCGTGCTCAGCCTCCATCCCGAGGGACTCGACCTCGACGCCCTGCACGCGCTCGTCTACGAGGACCTTCGCGTGTCGCCGACCACCTGCCGTGCGGAGGTGTCCCACCTCCGGCGCCTGCTGGGCGGCCGGATCGGGTCCCGCCCCTACCGCCTCGAGGTGCCGGTCCACGCCGACCACGCGGCCCTGCTCGCCGACCTCGAGGCCGGGCGGCTGCGTGCCGCCGTCGAACGCTTCGGCGGTCCCCTGCTCCCGGCCAGCGACGCCCCCGGCATCGTGGAGCACCGCCGCTACCTCGAGGCGGCCCTGCGGCAGGCGGTGCTCGACGCGCGCGATCCCGACCTCGTGTTCGCGCTCGGCGGGCGCCTGCCCCACGAGGTGGTCCTGCACGAGTCCGCGACGCGGCTGCTGCCGGCCGACGACCCGCGGCACGCGCTCGCCCACGCCCGCCTGGCCAACGCCCGCAGCTGACGCCGGATGGCTGACGTCCGGCCGGGTGCGGCGGACGGGCGAATCCGCCGGGCGAAGCCGTGCCCGACTCACTACGGTCGGACACCCCGGGAGCCGTGAAGGAGCAACCATGTCGGAGGCCATCGAAGACCTTCTCAGCGAGGACCGGACCTTCGCGCCGCCGGAGGAGTTCAAGCGGCAGGCGCGGGTCACCGGTGCGGAGATCTACGACGAGGCCAACGCGGACCGCGAGGGTTTCTGGGCCCGCCAGGCCGGCGAGCTGGACTGGTTCACCGAGTGGGACACGGTGCTGGACTGGCAGCCGCCGTACGCGAAGTGGTTCGTGGGCGGGACGCTCAACGTGGCGTACAACTGCCTCGACCGGCACGTCGAGGCCGGCCATGGCGACCAGGTGGCCTTCCACTGGGAGGGCGAGCCGGGCGACACCCGGACGATCACCTACAGCCAGTTGCTGGGGGACGTCAACCGCACCGCCAACGCCCTGAAGGAGCTGGGCGTCGGCAAGGGCGACCGGGTGGCGGTGTACCTGCCGATGATCCCCGAGCTGCCGACGATCATGCTGGCCTGCGCCCGGATCGGCGCGCCGCACTCGGTGGTGTTCGCCGGGTTCTCGTCGCAGGCGCTGCGCGACCGCATCAACGACGCCGAGTGCAAGCTGCTGGTCACCGCCGACGGGGCCAACCGCCGCGGCGACGTGTTCCCGCTGAAGGCCAACGCGGACGAGGCCTGCGAGGACACCCCGTCGATCGAGCACGTGCTCGTCGTCCAGCGCACCAACAACGACGTCGACATGGCGGACGGTCGCGACCTGTGGTGGCACGACGTGGTGCCGGGCCAGTCGGACGAGTGCGAGCCCGAGCACATGGACAGCGAGGACCTGCTGTACCTGCTCTACACGTCGGGCACCACCGGCAAGCCGAAGGGCATCATGCACACCACCGGCGGGTACCTCACCCAGGTGGCGTTCACCCACCGCGAGGTCTTCGACCTGCACCCGGACGAGGACGTGTACTGGTGCGCGGCCGACATCGGCTGGGTCACCGGGCACAGCTACATCGTCTACGGACCGCTGGCCA
>CAZDIF010000635.1:0-1672 GCA_964505365.1 uncultured Actinomycetota bacterium | reverse complement strand
CTCCTCACCCACGATCGCGTTGAACCGGAAGTCGTCGGTGCCGCCACCCCCGAACTGCTCCGGGACCTGGAACCCCAGCATCCCCGCCGCGCCCGCCTTCTGAAACAGCTCCCGCGGAACCAGCCCGTCCTGCTCCCACTGCTCGTGGTGGGGCACCACCTCACGGGCGAAGAACGCCCGCACCGACTCGCGGAACAGCTCGTGCTCCTCGTCGAACACCGTTCGGTCCATCGTCAGCGCTCCTTCAGCGGGTGACCTTCAGGTCGGCGAGGTGGCCGACCCCGGAGAAGCGGTCGAGGGCGAAGATCCAGCCCGGGCCGATCTCGGTCGTGCTCAGCATGGTCACGGACGCGTGCACCGACGCGAAGCGCTCCCACTCCCACGGCCGGGGCTCCAGCCCCAGCAGGCGCCCGAGGATGGCCGAGTTCGTGCCCGCGTGCGCGACCATGACGACCCGCCCGACGTCGTCGGGCACCTCCCAGACCGCTTCCGGGTCGCGGGGGTGCGGGACGACGCCCAGGCGGGCGAGCGCCGCGTCCGTGCCCCGGACCACACGGTGGTGGAAGTCACGGAAGGGTTCGGCGCCGGGGGCCACGGGCGTCCACCACTGCTCGCGGTCCTCGCCGCGGCGGCGACGGAACGCCTCGGAGATGCGCTCGATCGGTGCGCCCTCCCACTGGGGCGGCATCTGGATCTCCCGCAGCCATGGCAGCACCTGTGGCTCGCGGCCGAGGCGCTCGGCCAGCGGCGCGGCGGTCTCGCGGGCCCGGACCATGGGCGAGACGAAGAAGTGGTCCACCGCGCCCATGGCGACGACCCGGTCCGCCATGCGAGCCGCCTGCTCGTGGCCGAGGTCGGTCAGGCCCGGATCGTTGGTGTGGGGTTCCGTGCCCTGCGACCATGCCGGCTGCCCGTGACGCACCAGAACGATCTCCATGCGCGCCACGGTAGTTGCCTAGCCTCGGGCCGGACGTCGTCGTGGAGGAGCCGTGCCCCGTCCGCTGGAGGAGCTCGTCGGGCCGGGATGGGCCGAGGCACTCGACCCCGTCCGCGACCGCATCGCGGCCATGGGGGAGTGGCTGCGGGCCGAGCAGGCCGCCGGCCGGCCCTTCCTGCCCGCCGGCGACCGGGTGCTGGCGGCCTTCGGGGCGCCGTTCGAACGGGTGCGCGTGCTGGTGGTCGGCCAGGACCCGTACCCGACCCCCGGCCATCCCATCGGCCTGTGCTTCGCCGTCGCCCCGCACGTCAAGCCCCTGCCGCGGAGCCTGCAGAACATCTTCCGCGAGTACTGCGACGACCTCGGGAACCCCATGCCGTCCACCGGCGACCTGTCCCCGTGGGTGGACCAGGGCGTGCTGCTGCTCAACCGGGTGCTGACGGTGCGGCCCGGCAGCCCGGCCTCGCACCGCGGCAAGGGATGGGAGCACGTCACCGCCCGGGCGATCACCGCACTGGTCGAACGGGGTGGGCCGATGGTGGCGATCCTGTGGGGTCGCGACGCCCGGAACCTCAAGCCCCACCTCGGTGATGTGCCGGTCGTCGAGTCGTCCCACCCGAGCCCCATGTCGGCCGACCGCGGCTTCTTCGGCAGCCGGCCGTTCTCGCGCACGAACGAGTTGCTCGTCGAGCAGGGCGCGGACCCGATCGACTGGCGCCTTCCCTGACCGGTGGC
>CAZDIF010000634.1:0-1672 GCA_964505365.1 uncultured Actinomycetota bacterium | reverse complement strand
GGCGAGGTCCTCGACGCGCAGCACGTCGCCGATCTCCTTGCCCTCGAGGTCGAGCGTGAACTCGTTCGGGGTGTCGAGCGGCCGGACGTGGATCGGGACCGTGTAGAGCACGAGGTTGACCACGCCGCCCTCCTGGCGGGGGCTCTCCTCGTTCTGCAGGTGGACCGGGATGTCGGCCGGGTACAGCTCGTTGCGGTCCACGTTCTGGAAGTCGACGTGGAGCACGTCGCCGCGGACGGCGTGGCGCTGCAGCTCACGGATGATGGACAGGTGCTCGTCGTCGGCGACCTGCAGCCGGATCAGCACGTTCGAGCCGGCGTCGGTGTGCAGCGCGTGGTACAGCTCGAGCGCGTCCACGTGGCAGGACTGGCTGCCGATGTCGGCGCCGTAGAGGATGGCGGGGACGCGCCCGGTCTTGCGGAGGCGCTTGCTGGCGCCCTTGCCGAGCTCGTCGCGGGTCTCTGCCTTCAGGATGACCTGGGTGGCCATGGTGGTGCCTTCGTGTGTGATGGCCCCACGTGGGTCGGTCGACGGCACATCTCGGGTGTCGCACCCGAGCCGCACGAAGCAACGGTGGCCGAAGGCGAGATGTCACGCGGGGGGCGCCCCGACCCGATGGCCGGCACGCACGACGGCCCGCAGGTGGCGGGCCGTGCCTACGAGGGTACCTGCGGGCTCGCCGGGGCGGCAACCGCAGGTCGGATCGTCAGACGTTCTCGCCGGCGAAGATCTCGCTGACCGACTGGTCCTCGAACACCGCCCGCAGGGCCGAGGCGAGGATGGGCGCGATCGAGAGCACCACGAGCTTGGTGGAGCGGCGCTCCTCGGGGATCGGCAGCGTGTTGGTGACGACGACGTGCTCGATCTCGGAGTCGTCGAGGCGTTCCTTGGCCGGTCCGGAGAACAGCGGGTGGGTGGCGGCGGCGATGACCCGCTTCGCCCCGCGCTCCTTGAGCAGCTTGGCGGCGCCGCAGATCGTGCCGGCCGTGTCGATCATGTCGTCGATGAGCAGGCAGGTCTTGCCCTCGACGTGGCCGATCACCTCGCGGGTCTCGGCCTCGTTGTGCCTGGACGGGTCCCGGCGCTTGTGCAGGATCGCCATGGGCGAGCCGAGGTGGGTGGAGAACTTCTCGGTCAGCCGCACCCGGCCGGCGTCCGGGGACACGATGACGCGGTCCTCGACCTCGGTGTTGTCCTCGATCCACTGCTGCAACAGCGGCAGCGCGGTGAGGTGGTCGAAGGGGTCGTCGAAGAAGCCCTGGATCTGGCCGGTGTGCAGGTCGACCGACATGATCCGGTCCACGCCGGCGGACTCGTACATGTCGGCGACCAGCTTGGCGCCGATGGGTTCGCGCGACAGGGTCTTCTTGTCGGAGCGGCTGTAGCCGTAGTAGGGCACGACGGCGACGATGCGCTTGGCCGACGCGCGCTTGAGCGCGTCGATCATGATCAGCTGCTCCATCAGGAAGTCGTTGACCGACAGCCCGCCGGGCACCGACACGTGCGACTGGATGACGAACACGTCCGCGCCGCGCACGGACTCGTCGAACCGCGAGTACAGCTCGCCGTTGGCGAACACGTCGAGGCTGACCTTGCCCAGCCGCATGCCGAGGTGGTCGGCCACCTCCCGCGCCAGCTCCGGGTTCGATGCCCCGGAGAAGATCATCATGCG
>CAZDIF010000633.1:0-1680 GCA_964505365.1 uncultured Actinomycetota bacterium | reverse complement strand
GCTGGCGGACGACGAACACGTCGACTGGCTCGCCGGCCTCGTGGACGCCTACCCCATCGTGTCCGTCGAGGACGGCATGGACGAGGACGACTGGGACGGCTGGAAGGCGCTGACCGACCGCCTCGGGGACCGCTGCCAGCTCGTCGGCGACGACCTGTTCGTCACCAACGTCACCCGCCTGCGCCGCGGCCTCGAGCTGGGCGTGGCCAACTCCGTGCTCGTCAAGGTCAACCAGATCGGCACGCTCACCGAGACGCTCGAGACGATGGAGACCGCCCACCGGGCCGGCTACACGAACATGGTCAGCCACCGCTCGGGCGAGACCGAGGACTCGACGATCGCCCACATCGCCGTGGCCGTGAACGCCGGCCAGATCAAGGCCGGGGCGCCGGCACGCTCGGACCGCGTCGCCAAGTACAACCAGCTGCTGCGCATCGAGGAGCGCCTGGGCGACCAGGCGCGCTACGCCGGCCGCGCCGCCTTCCCCCGCTTCGACGGCTGACCGAGGAGAGCCGCACGATGTCCAGCGCCCGCTCGACCGCGTCGCGTCGCGACCGTCGCCGTGCGATGCGCGCGGCCACCCGTCGGCGCGTGCGTGGCGGGGAGAACCTCGCGCCCCGTCCCGTCCAGCGGCTCGCACGCCAGGTCGACGACGCGGCGTACGTGGCGTCGACGCGGGTGCGCCGGCTGCTCGTGGGGGACCGCCCGTTCCAGCTGGGGATCCTGGCCCTGCTCGTGCTCGGGGTGCTGGTGCTCAGCGGCCCGCTGCAGACCTACCTCGAGCAGCGCGACCGGGTGGACCTGCTCGAGCAGCAGGTCGCCGCGCTCGACGACGCCAACGCCGAACTGCAGCAGCGCGCCGACGACCTCCGCCGTCCCGAGTACCAGCAGCTGCTCGCCCGCGAGCGGTACGGCTACGTCCACCCGGGCGAGGTCGCCTACGTCGTCGTGCCGCCCGAACGGGACCCGTCGGAGATCGGCGACCGCGTCGAGGTCGACGAGCCCGCCCCGCAGCCGTGGTTCCGCGACGTGTGGGACGGCATGAAGGGCCTGTTCGGCTGACTGCCCGTCACTCCGCGTCCGCGTGGCTGGCCGTCTCGGCCAGGGCGTGGGCGCGGGAGCCGTCGTCGGGGCCGATGGAGCCGGTCTCCTCACGCTCGGCGAGCATGCGCTCCATCTCCTCGGCGACGTCCTCGTCGTTCTGGCTGAGGTCGTCGAGGTCGAGGTCCTGGAAGTCCAGCACGCCCATGTCGGCGTAGGCCTTCTGGACCTTGTCGCCCCACAGGCCGATGTCCTTGACGCACGGCACGACGCGGCTGAACAGCGCCTTGCGGAACTCGGACATGATCTGGGCCTGGTCGACGTAGGCGACCATCTTGTCCGTGTCCATGTCGAGGTTCTCCCACACCTCCGCGGCGAGGAACCGGTCCCGCAGCAGGTAGCTGCCCTCGACGACGAACTCCTCGCGCTCGTCGCGCTCGGCCTCGGTCAGGTCGGCGTAGGCGTCCTTCAGCGCGAGCCGCCCGAACGCCACGTGCCGTGCCTCGTCCTGCATGATGTAGGCGTTCAGGGACTTGGCCAGGGGCTGCTGCGTGAAGTCGCGGATCATCGAGAACGCGGCGAGTGCCACCCCCTCGATCAGCACCTGCATGCCGAGGAAGGTCATGTCCCAGCGGCTGT
>CAZDIF010000632.1:0-1680 GCA_964505365.1 uncultured Actinomycetota bacterium | reverse complement strand
GCCCCAGAAGATCACCGCTGGGTCGCCCCAGATCGCGTGGAACGCGTCGAGGTCCGCCATGGTCAGGCGTCGCACCTCGAGCCGTGCCGTCACGAAACCCACGAGGTCTCCTCTACGGTCACCGTCGGGTCCGACGGGGCATCCTCGCACGGAACCCCAGACGCAACCACGACGTGAAGGAGCTTCGGTGGCGACCACGCCCCCGGCCGTGACGGACGCCGAGATCGACCGCCTGACCCGACGTGGGCTGCGGCTGGCTCAGTTCACGGTGGCCTACAACGTGGTCGAGGGTGCGGTGGCGATCACGGCCGGGCTGATGGCGGGACTGGTGTCGGTGGTGGGGTTCGGGATCGACTCGGGGATCGAGTCCATCGCCGCCGTGCTGGTGGGGCTGCGGCTCGCGGCACGACTGCGTCACGGTGCGTTCGACGAGCATCGCGAACGGCTGGTCCTGCGGCTGGTCGCGGGCACCTTCTTCCTGCTGGCCGCGTACGTGACCTTCGAGGGCCTCCGGGCACTGATGGCCGGCGAGCCGCCGTCGACCTCGGTGGTCGCGCTGGTGCTGCTGGCCGCGTCCGTCGTGGTGATGCCGGTGCTGGCGGCAGCCAAGACGAAGGTGGCCGAGCAGCTGGGGGGCGATCGGCTGATCCTCGCCGACGCCGCCGAGACCCGCATCTGTGTGCTGCTGTCGGTCTCGACGCTGCTCGGCGTGGGGCTGTACCAGCTCACCGGGGCGGCATGGCTCGACCCGCTGGCCGGGTTCGTGATCGCCGGGTTCGCCGTCCATGAGGGACGGGAGGCCTGGGAGGGCGACCTGGTCGAGGCCCACGACTGATCGGTGCGGCCGCCGCGCGCGTCGTGCTACGACGGTGAGCCGTCCGGCCGCGGCATGGCGTCCGGCGCCGACACGTGCAGGTGGTCCTGGTGCACCGGGTCGGTGAACGAGCGGCCGCCGTAGTCGTCCAGGGCCCAGGGGCTGCCGACGTTGGTCACGCGCGGGTCCTGGTACAGCCACTCGACGACCTCGCGGGTCCGCGTGTCGTCACTGGCACGCCCGTCGACGACGCGTTCGTCGCCCAGCACGTGGATGTCGACCGCGTGCCCGCGCGTGTGGGAGCTGAGGCGCCCCGTGCCGAAGACGGTGCGCGGATGGCCGGCGGCCAGGGTCACGACCCCGTACGGGGTCTGGTCGGCGAGGTCGGCCATGACCGCGAGCAGCGTGTTCGACACCAGCCCGCGATGGATGTCCCACCGTGCGGAATCCGGCAGGTCGATGCGCGGGTCGTCGAGCACGGCCGAAGCCGCCGGTGACAGGTCGCGGGGGCGTGGTTCGCGCGATCCGCCGGCCGAGGCGAGGTGGTCGAAGCGCCACGTCTCCTCGTCGCGGGACAGGCGGACGTCGAGGGTGCGGGTCTCCACCCGGACCGGCGCCTGCACCCCTGCCGTCGTCTGCTCGATGACGACCATCACCGAGGCGGCGTCCTCGGTGAGGCCGCCCATCTGGGGGTAGACGACCCGACCCCGTGACCAGCGGTCGTCGTGGTGCAGCGCGGCAGCGGCCCCGACGAGCTGCTCCCGCTCCTTCGCCCCGTCCACCACTCTGGCGGCGAGCCGTCCGGCGTCCGTGCCCGCCTCGTACGTGGTCAGCGCCAGCGCGACCTCGGCCGCCACGGTCTTGAT
>CAZDIF010000631.1:0-1682 GCA_964505365.1 uncultured Actinomycetota bacterium | reverse complement strand
CCATGTGGACCAGCTCCGAGGACGCCCGCAGCGACGTCATCCTCGCGGCCGCCGCCGTCTTCCTCGGCGTGCAGGCCGTTGCGCTCATCACGGTGCTGCCGTTGTACCCGGCGCCCGGCAACCCCCTGGGGCTCGTGCTCGGCCTCGTGTGGGTGGTGCTGCTGAGCTGTGGCGCGCCGTACGCGCTGGCCCGGTACCGCGACGACATCCCTGCCGCGTTCGGCCTCGACGCCCCCAACCGCGGGGCGCTGGTGCCGGGCCTGGTCGTGGCCGCCCCGCTGGTGGCGGGTCACGTGCTGGCGTCGACGCTGCGCGCCGGGTTCGGCGATGTCCTGCCGGCACTGGCCGGCCGGCTGCTTTCACCGACCCCGGGGATGGGCGGCCTCGCCCTGACGTTCGGGGTCGTGGTGCTCCTGCTGGGCGTGGTCGTGCTGGCCACCGGGTCGATGCTGACCGGCACGTTCCTCGCGGTCCGGTCGGCCCATGCCTTCCGCTCCCCCGACATGGACCTGGCCGGCCTGCTGCGAACCTTCGGGGTCGGCGGCGCCGGGGCGACGCTGGTCCTCGGCCTGCTGGTGCTCGTCCGCGACGGCGACGGCAACGTGCTCCTGCGTGCCACGGCCCTGCTGCTGGTCGTGCTGCTGACCGACCAGTTCACGCCCGCCGGGCGGTCGGTGCCCCGGGCCGCCGTGGTGGCGCCCGCGGTCGTCACGCTGGTGCTGTGGGTGATCGCCTTCGGCGGGCCGCTGCGTGGCGACCTGCTGGCCGGCCTGTACTCGGGCGTGTCCGCCGGCACGGTGCTGGTGGCCGCGTCCGTGCTCGTGCACAGCCGGCAGGGGCTGGCCGCCGCCGTGCTGCTCGTCGCGACCACCATCTGGCCGGTGGGCTCCGGCTACGGCATGCAGCCCCTGCCGCTGCAACCGATCATCGGGTAGCGGTCAGGTCAGCCGCTTCCACTTCTCGATCTCGGGCAGGACCTTGGCACGCAGCTCGGTGTTCTCGACGCCGAGCCCCTCCTCGGGCGCGTTGACGAGGATGCCGATCTTGCCGGTGTGCAGGTTGTGGTGGACCTGGTAGGCGGCCTCGCCGGTCTCGGCCAGCGGGTAGGTCTTCGACAGGATCGGGTGGATCATGCCCTTGGCCACCAGCCGGTTCGCCTGCCACGCCTCGTTGTAGTTGGCGAAGTGCGACCCGAGGATGTTCTTGAGGTTCATCCACAGGTACCGGTTGTCGTACTCGTGCTGGTAGCCGGAGGTCGACGCGCACGTCACGACGGTCCCGCCGCGCTTCACGACGAAGACGCTGGCGCCGAAGGTCGCACGGCCCGGGTGCTCGAAGACGATGTCGGGGTCCTCGCCGACCAGCTCGCGGACCTTCTTGCCGAACCGCCGGTACTCGCCGTAGTCGGGCTCGCCGTCGTCGGTCCAGAACTGGTAGCCCTCGGCCTTGCGGTCGATGATGTGCTCGACGCCCATCTCCTCGAGCAGCTTCACCTTCTCGGGCGAGCTGACCACGCACACCGGGATGGCCCCGCCGTTGAGGCAGAACTGGGTGGCGAACCCGCCGAGGCCGCCGGTGGCGCCCCAGATCAGCACGACGTCGCCCTGCTTGATACGGGCCTCGTTCTGGCCGACGAGCATCCGGTACGAGGTCGCCATGACCAGGCCCAGCGACGCGGCCTC
>CAZDIF010000630.1:0-1682 GCA_964505365.1 uncultured Actinomycetota bacterium | reverse complement strand
GTGAGCCGCTCCCACGCGAAGTTGGCCATGATGGCGTAGAACCCGCTGCCCTCGTCGCCGAGGCGGTGCGAGTCCGGCACGCGGACGCCGGTGAGGGTCAACTCGCCGGTGTGCGAGGTGCGCCAGCCCAGCATCTTCATCCGGCGGGCCTCGAAGCCGGGCATGTCGGACTCGACCACGAACAGGGTGATGCCGGCGTGGGCGGCGTCGGGGTCGGTGCGGGCGGCGAGGACGACGTGGTCGCACCACGACCCGTTGGTGATGAACACCTTGGACCCGTCGATCACCCAGTCGTCGCCGTCGCGTCGCGCGCGGGTGCGCAGGCCGTTGACGTCGCTGCCGGCGCCGGGCTCGGTGATCCCGAGGGCGCCGACGACCTCGCCGGCGATCGACGGTGCCAGCCACCGCTGCTTCTGCTCGTCGGTGCCCTGGCGGTCGAGGTACAGGGCGGCGAGCTGGCTGTGGGCCCCGAGGTCGGCGGCCAGCCCGCCCGAGCCGGCGCGCGCCAGTTCCTCCAGCCACACGGACTCGGCGAGCAGGTCCGGGCCGGTGCCGCCCCAGCGCGGGTCGAACTTGGCGCCGAACCAGCCGGCCTTCCCGACCGTGCCGAACACCTCCCGCGGCAGGTCCCGCTGGGCCTCCCATGCGTCGACGTGCGGCGCCAGCTCGGCGGCGACGAACTCGCGGGCGGCACGGCGCACCTCGTCGTGCCCGGCGAGCAGGGGCCGCGGGGGGTCGACGACCAGCGACGGGTCGGCCACGATCCGGTCGGCCACCGCCTCGCGCTGGACCTCGTCGGGACCGCCGATGATCCGCATGGCGCGGGCGTCGCGCCAGGCGCGCTCGACGGGGAACTCCTCGCTGTAGCCGTAGCCGCCGTGGGTCTGCATCCCGTCGTCGGCGACCTGCCAGGCGGTGCGGGCGGCGGCGAGGTTGGCCATGGCGACCTCGACGGCGGCGAGGTCGGACCCCGCGTCCGACACCCACCGGTCGACCGCGGCGTACACCTGGGCCCGGCCGGTCGCAACGGCCGTGGCCATCTCGACCAGTCGGTGCTTGACCGCCTGCAGCTTCCGGATGGGCCGGCCGAAGGCCTCGCGCTGGGCGGCGTAGTCGGCGGCACGGTCGACCTCGGCCTGCGCAGCGGCGACGGCCAGCACGGCGGCGGACACGCGCTCGCGCTGGGCCTCCCACGCCAGCACGGTGTCAGCGTCGCCATCCTCGCCCAGCAGCGCGTCGGCCGGCAGCGCCACGTCGTCGAGGGACAGCACCGCCGTGTCGGAGGCGCGCATGCCCAGCGTGTCGACCTCCTCGACGACCTCGACACCGGGCCGCGTGGTGTCCACGAGGAAGACCGAGCGGCCGGCGTCGGTGCGGGCGACCACCAGGACGACGTCGGCGCGGGCGCCGTTGGTCACGTAGGCCTTGGTCCCGGACAGCACCCACCCGTCGCCCTCCCGCCGGGCGGTCGTCGCGACGGCGTCCGGGTGCGACCCGCCGTCGGGCTCGGTGACCGCGACGGCCACGACCACCTCGCCGGCCAGGGCGGGATGCAGCCACCGGCGCTTCTGTGCCTCGGTGCCGTGCAGCCGCAACGCGCCGACGTCGGTCTGCACGGACAGGGCCATGCCGATCGACGCGGACGCGCGGGCGACCTCCTCGAGGAGGACGACGTCGGCCCA
>CAZDIF010000629.1:0-1684 GCA_964505365.1 uncultured Actinomycetota bacterium | reverse complement strand
GCCTCGTCGTAGCCGGCCCGGATCGCCTCGACCTTCGCCAGCGACGAGTTGATGTACTGGCCGTTGGTCTTCGACGCCGGCGGGATCGTGTTCTTGCCGATCCGGCGGTACGAGGAGAACATGCACTTCACGCCGTTGACCAGCGCCTCCTCGCCGAGGTAGGCGCCCCACTCCCAGGTGGCGATCGCCAGCGACGGCTTCGACGGCAGCGGGTTGAGGCCCATCTCGCCGTAGCCGAGGTAGATCACCGGCCGGATGTAGCAGGACTCGTGGCCGTTGGCGCGGATGGTCTCGACGGCCGCGTCGCACACCTCGTCGACGTCCCACGCGATCTCGTCCAGCGGCGGGTAGATCCGGGCCGACCGGAACAGCCGCTCGATGTGCGGCCGCAGCTGGAACACGGCCGGGCCGTTGCCGGTGGCGTAGCAGCGGATGCCCTCGAACACGCCCCAGCCATAGTGCAGGGTCGGGGTCAGCACGTGGACCGTGGCGTCGTCCCACGGCACCAGCTCGCCGTCCATCCAGATCGACTGCGACTTCGGAATGGGCATGCCCGCTGCTCCTCGTTCCACACCGTGCCCGGTCCGTACGGCCGGGCTCCCGCTCTCACGTGGCGGCCACCAGCTCCACCAGCCGGTCGCCCACCTGTTCGGTCGAGTATCCCAGACCCGCGCCGTCGCCGCTGCCCCGAGACGCCAGCCATTCACTGACCGCACGGTCCACCCGCGCGGCCGCGTCCGCCTCGCCGAGCTGGTCCAGCAGCAGCCCGAGGGCCAGCACCGCCGCCGTGGGGTCGGCCTTCGACTGCCCCGCGATGTCCGGTGCCGATCCGTGCACGGGCTCAAACATCGACGGCGCCGACCCGGTCGGGTCGAGGTTGCCGGAGGTGGCCAGCCCCATGCCGCCCTGCACGGCCGCGCCCAGGTCGGTGATGATGTCGCCGAAGAGGTTCTCGGTGACGACGGTGTCGAAGCGCTCCGGCTGGGTGACCAGGTACAGGCACGCCGCGTCGACGTGCACGTAGTCGCGGGTGACGTCGGGGAACTCCTCGCCGACCTCGTTGAACGTGCGCCACCACAGGTCCCCGGCGTGGGCGAGCACGTTGGTCTTGTGGCACAGCGTCAGGTGCTGGCGCTCCCGGCTGGCGGCGAGGTCGAACGCGTACCGCAGGACGCGCTCGACGCCGTGGCGCGTGTTGACGGATTCCTGGGTGGCGACCTCGGCGGGGGTGCCCCGGTACAGGGCCCCACCGGCGCCGGCGTAGACCGACTCGGTGTTCTCGCGGACGATCACCATGTCGCAGCGCTCGGGGGTGAGGCCCGCCACCGGCGAGGTCACGCCCGGGTACAGCTTCACCGGCCGCAGGTTGACGTACTGGTCGAACGCGAACCGGATCCGCAGCAGCAGGCCGCGCTCGATCACCCCGGGCGGCACGTCCGGCGTCCCCACTGCGCCGAGGTAGATCGCGTCGAAGCCGCGCAGCTCCTCCAGCGTCTCGTCGGACAGCACCTCGCCCGTCGCCAGGTACCGACGGCCCCCCAGGTCGAAGTCGACCCGGTCGGTGGAGAACCCGTGCTCCTTCTCGAGCACGTCGAGGACACGCAGCCCCTGGCCCACGACCTCCGGTCCGATGCCGTCGCCCCCGAGCACGGCGATGCGATGCGACGACACGGCGGCTCCTCGA
>CAZDIF010000628.1:0-1686 GCA_964505365.1 uncultured Actinomycetota bacterium | reverse complement strand
CAGAACACGCGTTCGGTGGCCGCACGATAACACGTCACGGCGCGCGTTGCGAACACCTGTTCGTGGATTCGCTTGACGACCGAACGCCCGTTCGGGTTCACTGCACACGAACAGACGTTCGCAACATCAGCATCAGCAGCCACACCCGCCCGGGTCGCCCGGAGATGTCACACCCCCTCCGTAGCGTCTCGGACAGGTCACGACACCGACACCGCCCCCGACATCGACTGAGGAGCACCGCGATGGCCACCGCGCTGGCGCACTCCCGTCCCGCCACCACTCGCACGGCCGCCCGGCCCGACCTGCGGGTCGCCCGGCCGATCGACGGTGTCGACCTCGACGCCGCCCTGGCCGACGCGCTGGCGCCACACCGTGCCGCCGCCCGGCAGGACGCCCACGTGGCCGACGTCGTCGACCTCGACGCGCATCGCCGGCGGACCTCCCCGCGGGTGCGGCGCAACCGGCTGCGGGCCGTGCTCGTCGCGCTCGCGCTCGCCGCGGCGATCGCCGTCGCCGTCGGCAGCCTCACCACCGCCGGCGCCGACGCGCCGCCCGCGCCTCCCGGCGAGGTCGTGGTCGTCGAGCCCGGCCAGACCCTCTGGGACGTCGCCCGCCAGCACACGCCCGCCGGCGGGGACGTGCGGGCCACCCTCGACGACATCCGTGACCACAACGGGCTGACCGGCACGACCGTGCCGGCCTGGACCCCGGTCGCCATCCCCTGACCCGGCTCTGACCTGGCATGGTCCGGCGGTGCAGGGGAAGGCCCGCCGGACCATGCCCGCACCGCAGCACGCGCAGGACGCTCACGATTTCGGCGGGGCGTCCTTGCGGAGCTGGACCAGCTCCTTCTCGAAGTCCTCGGGCCCCTGGAAGTCCTTGTACACGGACGCGTAGCGGACGTAGGCGACCGGGTCGAGCTCGCGCAGCTCGCTGAGGACCTGCAGGCCGACCTGCTCGGAGCTGACCTCCGCCTCGCCGTACGAGCGGACCGCCGTCTCGACCCGGGTGGCCGCGTGCTCCAGCAGTTCGAGCGACACCCGGCCCTTGGCGGCACGCACCATGCCGTCGAGCACCTTCTGCCGCGAGAACGGCATCGCCGCGCCGGAGCGCTTGCGCACCACCACGCCGGGCACCTCGACCCGCTCGAACGTCGTGAACCGCTGCGTGCAGGCGCGGCACTCGCGGCGCCGACGCACGGCGGCGCCACCATCGGCGGGACGGGAATCGACGACCCGGTCGTCGTCGACCCCACAGGCGGGACAGCGCACGGGTGACCTCGGGGGCGGTGCGGCGTGACGGTACGTCCTCGCCGGCCCGCCACCGAGCACCCGCGGTCAGCAGGTCCCGGACGCGGCTCCCTCGTCGGTCGGTCCGTCTCCGCCCACGGGCAGGAAGGCCCACGCGTACCCGCAGGCGCGCAGGTCCAGGCGGAGGATGCCGTGCACGTCGGCCTGGCGGTGCGCGACCGTGTCGCGGTCGGTCTCGAACTCGCGCAGCGGCGCCCCGCCCGTCCCGACCACGAACTGGCGGATGCCGCCGGGGTCCGGCGTGCCGTCCGGGGCCAGCGGCACGAAGCGCTGGTAGTTGTGGGCGTGGCCGGCCAGCACCAGGTCCGCCCCGGCGGCGTGCAGCACCTCCCAGAAGGCGGCCACCGCGGGGCTGTCGGCCCGCCGGCCGGTGGAG
>CAZDIF010000627.1:0-1703 GCA_964505365.1 uncultured Actinomycetota bacterium | reverse complement strand
CCGGGGAGAAACGCAGGTGCGACACCGTCTGCGCCCCGGACTTCTTCGAGTCGTAGACGAAGTACCCCTGCGCGTGCAGGTCGGTGTGCTCCCCGATGATCTTCACGGTGTTCTTGTTCGCACCGACCGTGCCATCGCTGCCGAGGCCGTAGAACACGGCGGCGTACTCACCGTCCCCGCGAGGCAACTCGAAGTCGACCACCGGCAGGGACAGCCCCGTGACGTCGTCGTGGATACCGACGGTGAACCGACGCGGCGGCTCGTCAGCAGCCAGGGCAGCGAACACGCCCGCGACCATCGCCGGGGTGAGCTCCTTCGAGGACAGCCCGTACCGGCCGCCCGAGATCCGCGGCATCGTCGCGGGGTCGTTGCGTCCGGTGGTGGCTGCCTCGGCGATCGTGGTGGTCACGTCGGTGAACAGCGGCTCGCCCACCGCCCCGGGTTCCTTGGTGCGATCCAGCACGCCGACGCGCCGGACCGTGCCGGGCAGGGCGTCGAGGAACGCCTCCGACGGGAAGGGCCGGTACAGGCGCACCGTGAGCAGACCCACCCGCTCGCCCCGGCGGACCAGCTCGTCCACCGTCTCCTCGATGGCACCAGCCCCCGACCCCATCACCACCAGGACCCGTTCGGCTTCGGCATGACCCGTGTAGTCGACGAGGTGATACTGCCGGCCTGTCTGTTCGGCGAAGGTGTCCATCGTCTCCTGGACGATGCCGGGCACCGCGTCGTAGAAGGAGTTGACGGCCTCACGTGCCTGGAAGAACACGTCAGGATTCTGCGCCGAGCCACGAAGCACCGGCACATCAGGATCCAGCCCGCGGGCCCGGTGGGCATACACATCGGCATCCACCACCAGGGCGTGCAGGATCCCGTCGTCGAGGACCTCGATGCGGTTGAGCTCATGGGACGTGCGGAACCCGTCGAAGAAGTGCACGAACGGCACCCGGGAACGCAACGTCGCCGCATGCGCCACCGCGGCCAGGTCCTGGGCCTCCTGCACCGACGACGACGCCAGCATGGCCCACCCGGTCGTCCGTGCGGCCATCACGTCGGAGTGGTCGCCGAAGATCGACAGCGCGTGCGTTGCCACAGTCCGCGCTGCGACGTGAATGACGCCCGGGGTCAGTTCACCGGCGATCTTGAACATGTTCGGCAGCATCAGCAGCAGCCCCTGCGACGCGGTGAACGTCGTGGCCAGCGCCCCCCGCTGCAGGGCACCGTGCAGGGCACCCGCCGCCCCCGCCTCGCTCTGCATCTCCACGACCCGCGGCACTGCACCCCAGAGATTGCCGCGTCCGGCCGACGCCCACGCATCAGCGGCCTCACCCATCGGCGAGGCCGGCGTGATCGGATAGATCGCGATCACCTCGCTGCAGGCATATGCGACCCGCGCGGCGGCCTCGTTCCCGTCCAGCACCCGGGACGTCATCCCCGACTCCTCTTCACACGATCCTGAACAAGAGGCTAAGCAGGACCAGTCACGCGGGATCGGGCCATTCGACCCTCCCCGACGGGGCCGGGTGTCGGGCGCCTGGGGCAACAGGGGAGCCGACCGTCACGAGGGGCACGACCGCAGGGTCGGGGCGCACCACCCGCTGCCGGGCCAGCCCACGGGGTCGGTGTCGAGAAGACCAGCATCCTCCGACTACCCCTGAACCTCCAACGTCGCCTGCATCCCGGCGTCCCAGTGGCCGGGCAGG
>CAZDIF010000626.1:0-1711 GCA_964505365.1 uncultured Actinomycetota bacterium | reverse complement strand
AGCTGGATGAACTGGGCGCCCTTCTCGGACTCCTGGCTGAACAGCACGCCGTTGTTGCCCAGGATCCCGACGGGGAACCCGTGGATGGACCCCCAGCCGGTGACGAGGTTGGTGCCGTAGCTGGCCTTGAACTCGTCGAACCGGGATCCGTCGAGCACCCGGGCCAGCACCTCCCGGACGTCGAAGGGCTCGCGCAGGTCGACCGACGCGATCCCCAGCAGCTCCTCCGGGTCGTGGACCGGCGGGTCGGCTGGTTCCGTGGGACCCGGACCCCGCTTGCGCCAGTTGAGGTGCCGGACCACCTGGCGCGTCAGTCGGATGCCATCGCGCTCGTCCTCGGCGAGGTAGTCGCCGAGTCCCGACACCCTGGCGTGCATCTCCGCCCCGCCGAGCTCCTCCTCGGTGGCGTCCTCACCCGTCGCCATCTTCACCAGGGGCGGGCCCCCGAGGAACACCTTCGAGCGTTCCTTGATCAGGATCGCGTAGTCGCTCATGCCCGGCACGTAGGCGCCCCCGGCCGTCGATGAACCGAACACCAGGCTGATGGTGGGGACCCCCGCCCGGGACAGCGCGGTGAGGTCGTGGAAGGTCCGGCCGCCGCGGACGAAGATGTCCTTCTGGGCCCGCAGGTCGGCGCCGGCGGACTCGGTGAGGTTGATCGTCGGCAGGCGGTTCTCGCGGGCGATCTGCAGCGAGCGCAGGGACTTGGTGACCGAGAACGGGTTCATCGCCCCGCCCTTCACGGTCGGGTCGGCCCCGCCGACGAGGCACTCGACGCCGCCGACCACGCCGATGCCGGAGACCGACGAGCCGCCCACCGTGTAGTCGGAGCCCCACCCGATGAGGGGTTGCAGCTCCAGCCAGGGCGAGCCCGGGTCGAGGAGCAGCTGGATGCGCTCGCGCAGCAGGAGCTTCCCGCGCCCCCGGTGGCGGGCGACCTTCTCCTCTCCCCCGCCGGCCCGGGCGCCGGCCAGCAGGTCACGGACCTCGGCGACCAGCTCCAGGTTGCGGTCACGGTTGCGCCCGTAGGCGTCGCTGGACGTGTCCACCCGCGTGCCGAGCACGGTGCCCATCGGTGCTGGTGCCTGCATGTCGCCTCCGGCATCGTCCGCCACGGCCCGACCGAAGCGGAACGAAATCGTACAGATCGTTCCGCTTCGGCGGCCATTCGTCCGCGGTCACCTCCACGCGGGGTGGTCGGGGAAGCGCTCCCGAAGGGTCGGGTTGGCGCGGTCGTCCTCCGAGAGCACCGGGTCGGCGACGGGCCAGTCGACGGCGAGGTCCGGGTCGTCCCACGCCACCGGTGACTTGTCGACGCCGGGCCGCCAGTAGTCGGAGACGTCGTAGAGGTAGTCCACCGGGGACTCGCCGTAGGTGCAGTAGGCGTTGGCGACGCCCTCCGGGACGAACACGCGGATCCGGTCGGCGTCGTGGGGCCCGCCCGGGTCGCCGAGGTGCGCCGTGACGACCTCGCCGAACGTGGGGCTGTTCGGGCGGATGTCGACCCAGGCGCCCATCGCGCGGCCGCGCACGACGTAGACGAGCTTGTCCCACGGCTCGGCGTGGAAGCCCCGCAGGACGCCGGGTTCGGACCGCGCATGGTTGCCCTGGCGCAGGCTCGGGGTGCGCCCGAGCGCCTCGGCCAGCTCCTGGACCTGGTACGTCTGGCGGAAGAACCCCCGGTCGTCGCCGTGCGTGTCCCAGCGCACGA
>CAZDIF010000625.1:0-1717 GCA_964505365.1 uncultured Actinomycetota bacterium | reverse complement strand
CCTACGGTGGTTCAGAGCCGAGGTGGGCCGTGGTCTGCGAGGAGTGCGGGAACGGACAGCGCACCGGCCGGTTCTGCGGCCGGTGCGGTGCACGGGTGTCCTCGACACACGCGCGGCGACGTGCGCGCACTCCGGCAGCGCCCCGGTGGAGGGGCTTCACCGACCGCACGATCCAGGTCGCCGTGGCCGGCGCCGCGATCCTCGTCGTGCCCGCGTTCCTGCTGGCCGCACCCGACCGCGGCCCGCAGACGACCGCACGGGGCGACGCCACCTCGACGGGTCCACCCGGTGCCTCCGCCACGCACCCCGCGGAGCCCCCCGGAGGCGAGCCGGCGGAGACCGTTCTGGTGTTCGACGACGGACGGGACGGCGCCGTCACGGTGGACTTCGAGTCCGGCGTGCTCGAGCGGACCCGGCTCCCCGGCCAGCGCGCCGGCCAGCGGCCGTTCCGGTTGTGGCGGCTGGAGGAACGACTGGTCGTGGGCGCCGATCGCATCTGGGCCGTCCAGCTGGACGCGGACGCGTCGCAGCAGCTCGGTGAGGCGACGACGTTCCTCCCCGATGCGAGACCCGACCGACTGTGGCTGATCGACGACCCCGGCGTCGGCTCCGGCCACCCGACCTGGACCCTGATCGACGGCAGCGGGGATGTGCTGCACCGCACGGTGGGACGCGACGGGATGGTGCCCGTCCGTGGCGTGCCCAGCGGGCTGGCGCTGACCACCCGGCACGGTCTCAAGGTGTACGACGTCGCCAGCGACCGGATCTACTTCTACGTCGGCGCCCCGCACGGACGCATCGGCGACGTCGCCGCCGACCGGGTCGTGTGGTGCCGTCCCGGCTGCCACCGGTTGGCCGTCGTCAGCGAGGGGCCCGACCGGACGACCCTCGGGGCCGACGAGGTCATGGCGTTCGAGACCGGCTCGGTGTGGCTGTCGCCGGACGGACGGCACCTCGCCGCCGTCGCCAGCGCGGTCGCCCCGGGCACCGTCCCCGTCCGCCAGGTGATGGTGTTCGAGGTCGACGCCGGGCGGGTCCACGCCCGGCAGCGGGTCCCCTCCGGCGACCTTCACGGGAGCTGGTCGGTGGACGGGCGCCAGTTCTTCTACGCGCTGCCCGACGGCGACCGACTGGAGCTGGGACGTTTCCGGGTGGGCGGGACCGGGTTCGAGGTCCGGGCGCACCCCCGTCCCGTTGCGCTCGACGGGTTCGTCGCGCTGCCCCGCACCGCGGCTGCCGGGTAGGGGCCGGAACCTGGTGAGCGGGCCTACGTCGGGGCGGCCCCCTGCTTGGAGCGCTTGGCGTCGCGGCGGCGCGCGGACGCGTCCAGTTCGACCTTGCGGATCCGCACGGCCTTGGGGGTCACCTCGACGGCCTCGTCGATCCGGATGAACTCGAGCGCCTGCTCGAGTGACAGGTGCTTGGCTGGAGCGAGCCGGACCAGCTCGTCGGCGCTGGAGGCACGGACGTTGGTCAGCTTCTTCTCCTTGGTGGGGTTGACGTCGAGGTCCTCCTCGCGCGCGTTCTCCCCGATCACCATGCCCTCGTAGACCTCGGTGCCCGGTTCGATGAACAGCACCCCGCGCTCCTGGAGGGACAGCAACGCGTAGCTGGTCGCGGTTCCGCCACGGTCCGCGACGAGGCTGCCGTTGGGGCGCGTCTTCAGGTCGCCCTGCCACGGCTCGTACCCGTCGAAGACGTGGTGGAGGATCCCGGT
>CAZDIF010000624.1:0-1717 GCA_964505365.1 uncultured Actinomycetota bacterium | reverse complement strand
TCGGCGGGATCGTCCTCGGTGCCGTCGCCGACACCGCCTCCGTGCAGACCGGCATGGTCGTCGGCGCGATCGTGCTGGCCGTGGCCGCCCCGCTGTACCTGGTCGCCCGCGCCGCCAGCCGGTATTCCCCCACGGCTCCCGCCGTTCGGCCAGCGGCGCGCACCTGACCACCCCGGTGCGGCCTCGTTAGTGTCGTGACGACGCCACCTCGAGGAAGGACCGCCCCATGCGCGTGGCCATCGCCGGTGCCCACGGACAGATCGCCCGCCACCTGGCACGCCGGCTGGTCGACGACGGGCACGAGGTCATCGGGCTGATCCGCAAGGCCGAGCAGGTCGGCGACCTCGAGGCCGATGGCACCAACCCCGTGCTGTGCGACCTCGAGGAGGCCGACGCGGCCGAGGTCGCCGGCCACCTCGACGGCGTGGACGCGCTGGTGTTCGCCGCCGGTGCCGGGCCCGGCTCCGGGGCACCGCGCAAGGAGACCGTCGACTACGGGGCGGCCGCCACCTGCATCGACGCCTGCCGGCAGGCCGGCGTCGGCCGATACGTGATGGTGTCGGCCATGCGCACCGACGACCCGCCCACCGACGACAGCGTCTTCAGCGTCTACCTGCGCGCCAAGGCCCGCGCCGACGAGGAGCTGATGCGCTCCGACCTCGACTGGACCATCGTCCGCCCCGGCAAGCTCACCGACGAGCCCGCCACCGGCGGCGTCGAGCTGGCCCGCCACGTCGAACGCGGCGAGATCCCGCGCGAGGACGTCGCCGCCGTCCTCGCCGCCGTGCTGGCCACCCCGGCCACCGCCGGCCACGTGTTCGAGGTGGTCGGCGGCGACGACGCGATCGACGAGTCCCTGGCCGCCCTGGCGACCTGACGCACCCGCACCCACGGAGGATCCCACCATGGCCACCATCCCGACCCTCCCCGTCCACGACGTCGCCATCCCCGCCCTGGGCTACGGCACCTGGGAGCTGGCCCCCGCCGACGCCGAGCGCGGCGTGGCCGAGGCCCTCGAGCTCGGCTACCGCCACGTCGACACCGCCGCGATGTACGGCAACGAGGAGGCCGTCGGTGCCGGCATCCGCGCTTCCGGCGTCGACCGCGACGAGGTCTTCCTCACCACCAAGGTGTGGCGCGACGATGCCGCCCCCGACGACGTGCCGAAGGCCGCCGAGGCCAGCCTGCGCCGCCTCGGCGTCGACCACCTCGACCTGCTGCTGATCCACTGGCCCGCCGAGCACCTCGCCCCGATCGAGGAGGTCGTCGAGGCCCTGCACGACGTGCAGGAGCGTGGCCTCACCCGCGCCATCGGCGTGTCCAACCACACCGCCGACCAGCTCCGCCGTGCCGCCAAGGCCGGCCCCGTCGCCACCAACCAGGTCGAGTACCACCCGCTGCTGGCACAGGACGACGTGCTGGGTGCCTGCCGCGAGCTCGGGATCCCGCTGACCGCCTACAGCCCGCTGGCCCGCGGCGAGGTCATGGACCCGCCCGCCATGCGCGAGATCGCCGACGAGGTCGGCGCCACCCCGGTCCAGGTCGCCCTGCGGTGGCTGCTGGACCACGGCGACGTCGCCGCCATCCCGAAGGCGACCAGCCGCGACCACATCGCGGCCAACCTCGACCTCGACTTCACGCTGAGGGACGAGCACCGCACCCGGATCGCCGACGAGCTGCCCAAGGACCGCCGCAAGGTCGACCCGCCCTTCGGCCC
>CAZDIF010000623.1:0-1726 GCA_964505365.1 uncultured Actinomycetota bacterium | reverse complement strand
GCCCGCCGAGTACATGTCCGCGGTGTCGAAGAAGTTGATCCCCAGCTCCAGGGCCCGCCGGACGAACGGCTCGGCGTCCTCCTCGTCGAGGACCCACGGCCGCCAGTCACTGGTGCCGTAGCTCATCATCCCGAGGCAGATCCTCGAGACCCTCAGGCCGGACGTACCGAGGTTCACGTACTCCACGACGGCTCCTCCAGTGGTTCGCCCACCACCATGCCACGTCAGCCTCCGCGCCCCAGGGGCGGGCTCACCCGACGGTGACAGGCTCCTCGGCGTCCTCGTGGAGGACGGCCAACCGCTCCCGCTCCAGCAGCAGCGAGACGGCGAGCCCGATCACCAGCGCCCAGAAGAAGCGGCCGAGCCCGAACAGCGTCAGGTCCGACAACGCGATCGCGAACGCGAACACCGGACCGAGCACCAGCGGCCCACTCGCGACGTTGCGGAGCGCGTCCGCGAGGACCCCGAGGACCGCCAGCCCCACCAGCACGGTCAGCAGCGGCTCCGGGACGATCGTCTCGAGGTCGGCCGCGAGGCCCGCGAGCAACGCGATCACGATCGACGCTCCGCCGGCCAGGTAGGCCGCGAGGTACCGGAGGTCGTGCTGACCGGCGTCCGGGCCGGCGGTCAGCGCCGTGGCGGGCAGGGACAGCGACACCCCCATCGGGCCCATGACCGAACCGACGAGGGTGCCCACGCCGCTGACCGCGCTGATGGTCCGTTCCGGGGGCCGGAACCCCTCCGCGCGCAGGAAGACCAGGGACGGCACGTTCGCCTGCAGCGTGATCAGCACCACCATCACCGGGGTGGCGGTGACGATCGCACGCAGCGAGAGAACCGGGGCGGTCAGCTCGGGCGCGGGCAGCGCGAACCGGGACGGCGGAGCACCGAACCCGGAGGCGAGCGCGGCGATCGCCACGCCGGCGACCAGCGCAGCGAGGATGGCCGGTAGCCGGGGCTCCAGCACGAGACGTCCCAGCACGTACGCCACCAGCGTCCCGCCGACGATCAGTCGTGCACCACCCAGGGCCGTGAACATGTCCATTACGAACGGCATGACCGCCCCAGCCAGCAACCCGAACACGACCGGGGCGGGCACCCACGAGGTGAGCCGGTCGGTCAGCCCCGTGAACCCGAGTCCGAGGACGATCGCGCCAGCCACCATGGCCGCCCCGACCAGCTCCGGCCACGTGAGGTCGGCCCCCAGGGACGCGATGAAGATCAGCACGAAGATGTTGCCGGTGACCAGGAGCGGCTGGCGGTACCGCGCCACCAGCACGACGGTCAGGACGCCCGCGACCCCGTAGATCGCGACGATCCAGCCGGTGATCTCGGGCTGCGAGAGTCCGAGCGAGGACGCCGCCGCCAGCGGGACGCTGAGCACCACCACGAAGATCACCGTCAGAGATGCCGCCGCCCCGACGGCCGGCAGTCTGGCCTGCACCGGCCCGCCTGCCCCGTCCGCGGCGTCCTGCTCGTCAGGCATCGAGCCTCAACCTGGTCCTCGACCGGCGCTCTGTCAAGGGTCGTCGCCGATCCCCGAGCCGTCGTACAGATCGCGCACCGCCGTCACCAGCTCGCGAGCATGGGCACTGGACGGCGCCGTCAGCACGTCGGTCGTGGAGCCCTCCTCGACGATCCGACCGCGGTGCATCACGGCGAGCCGGTCACAGAAGCTCTGGGCCAACGCGAGGTCGTGGGTGATGTAGAGGAACGCCGTGCCGTG
>CAZDIF010000622.1:0-1728 GCA_964505365.1 uncultured Actinomycetota bacterium | reverse complement strand
GTCCGGGAACGCCTCACGACCGCGGGGGAGGCGGGCCTCCCGCTCGAGGCACTGGTGGCGGACCTCGCGAGCGCCCGGACGGTCCCGAACGCGGTCGTCCGCACGCTGCTGGACACGGCCGACGAGGTCGACCGCCGCGACACGCGGCTCGTGCTCCCCACGCAGCGGCCCGGGCTCGATGCGGCCCGGCAGCGGGCGCTGCGCCGACTGCATGCGGCCCTGCGGGCCGCTCCGCTCGCGCCGGATCCCTTCGAGGACCTGCTGGCCGCCGCGGGCGTGGCGCCTGCCGACGCGGACCGGCTGGTGCGGGACGGGGCGGTGCTGCGCAGCGGCCCCTACGCGTTCCTGCCCGGTGCGGTCGAGGCCGTGGTGGGCCGCCTGCGGGACCTGGAGGCCGCCGCCGGGCCGTTCACGGTCGCCCAGGTCCGCGACGCACTCGGCATCACCCGCCGGCACGCGGTGCCCTGGGTCGAGCTGCTCGACCGGCTGGGTGTGACGATCCGCGAGGGGGACCGGCGGCGCGTCAGCCCGTCAGCCGGATCGAGCCCGCGGGCCCCTCGACGCACTGGCCGATGACCGCCCCGACGTCGCCGACCCGCTCGAGGGCGGCGACGAGGTCGTCCGCCGTCTCCGGCGGGCAGGCCAGCAGCAGCCCGCCCGAGGTCTGCGCGTCGGCCAGCAGCGTCAGCGTCGCCTCGTCCCCGTCGATCCCGGAGCGTGCCCGCACCGCCTCGACGTTGCGGCGCGTCCCGCCCGGCACGAACCCGTCGGTCGCCAGGTCGGCCACGTCCGGCAGCAGCGGCACCGCGGCCGGGTCGACGGTGGCCGCCACGCCCGAGGAGGATGCCAGCCGGTGCAGGTGCCCCAGGAGCCCGAACCCGGTGACGTCGGTCGCCGCGTGGACGCCCGCCCCACGGGCCGCGGCCGCGGCGTCGCGGTTGTGCCGGGTCATGACCGCGACCGCCGCGTCGTGGGCGGCCTGCAGTGCCCCGCCCGGTGCGACGGCGGACAGCGGGGACCGCTTGGCCGCCGTGACCACGATGCCCGTTCCGAGCGGGGCGGTCAGGACCAGCACGTCGCCGGGGCGGGCGCCCGACTGCGTCAGCGGCGCGGCGGTCGTCTCGCCCAGCACCGCCTGTCCGAAGAACGGCTCCGGGCTGTCGATCGAGTGGCCACCCACGGCCAGCCAACCGCCCGACGACGCGGCCTCGCGGGCGCCGGCCAGGACGGCGGCCAGTTCGTCGGTGGGCCGGTCGGCGGGCCAGCCGACGAGGTTGAGCGCCACCACCGGCGTCGCGCCCATCGCGAAGACGTCGCTGGCGGCGTTGGTGGCGGCGATGCGCCCCCAGGTGTCCGGGTCGTCGACGATCGGGGTGAAGAAGTCGGTGGTCAGCACCATCGACCGGTCGCCGACGTCCCACACCGCCGCGTCGTCGCCGACCCCGACGGCCAGCCGCGGGTGGACGTCCGCGGGCACCGCGGCGAGGATCTCGTCGAGCACGTCGAGCCCGAGCTTGCAGGCGCAGCCCGCGCCGTGGCTGAGGGCGGTGAGGCGGGTCGCTGTCGCGGTCGATCCCATGGGCGGCTCCTGCTCCTGGTCCCACGGTAGGCGAGCAGGCCGCGCAGCACTGCCGCCGGCGCCCACGCCGGCGGCAGTGGTTCGCTGCCTTCACACCGTCGAGTAGCCGGTCGCCTCGTGGGGGGCCAGGGCCTCGCGGTGGCGGGCCA
>CAZDIF010000621.1:0-1729 GCA_964505365.1 uncultured Actinomycetota bacterium | reverse complement strand
GACCCCGAGCTGCGCGAGCAGCTCACGCCGACCGACGACCCGCTGTGCAAGCGGCTGATCATCTCGGGCGGCTTCTACCGCGAGGTGCAGCGCGACAGCGTCGACGTCGTGACCGACGGCATCGACCGGATCGTGCCCGAGGGCGTGCGCACGGTCGACGACACGGTCCACGAGCTGGACGTCCTCGTGCTGGCCACCGGGTTCCACTCCCAGCGGTACATGCGGCCGATGGCGGTCGTGGGCGAGGACGGGCACAGCCTCGACGACGCCTGGGCGTCGGGTCCCCACAGCTACCGGACCGTCGCCATGCCCGGGTTCCCGAACTTCTTCCTGCTGCAGGGCCCGCACTCGCCGGTGGCCAACCAGTCGCTGATCCAGATCGCCGAGACCCAGGCCGACTGGGTGCTGCAGTGCATCGAGCTGATCGGCGAGCGCGACGTCGCGATGGCGCCGACGCAGGAGGCCACCGACGCGTTCCTCGCCGAGCTGTCGGCCGAGATGCCGCAGACCGCGTGGGCGTCCGGCTGCGACTCGTGGTACCTGGACGAGCACGGCAACCCGACCGTGTGGCCGTTCCTCGCCCCCGAGCACCGCACCGCCCTCGCCCGGCCCGAGCTCGACGACTTCCACGTCCGCCCGCGCCGCCACGCGGACGCGCCCGTGACCGCCTCGACCCCGTCCTAGGCCGTGGTGAACAGGGCTGGGGCGAGGTAGGCGCCGGCGAGCCGTCGCAGCCCGGCTTCGTCGTCGACGTCGATCACGCCGTTGGGCGTCAGCAGCAGCGACTGGCACAGGCGGACCAGCAGCTCGGCCACGACCTCCACGTCGACGTCCGCCCGGATCTCGCCGTCCGCCTGCGACTGGCCGAGCTCGCCGACGAGGTACTCGCGGCACAGCCGCACGGCGGAGCCCGCCTCGACCGTCAGCGCCGGCAGGACCAGCTGCGGCTCGACGTCGAGCATCCGCCGCAGCAGGTCGTTGGTGCGCGCGGCACGCAGCATCGCGACGAAGCCCTCGGTGAACCGCTCGACCGGGTCGTCGATCGCCTGCACGACCGCGTCGACCTCGGCGATGAACCGGGCGAGCTCGCGGAGCACGACGCCACGGACGATCTCGTCACGCCCACCGAAGCGGCGGTAGACGGTGGCCCGGCCGATCCCGGCCGCCTCGGCGATGTCGTCCATCGTCGTGCGCCGGATGCCGAACGTGGCGAAGCGGTCCAGCGCCGCGTCGAGGATCCGCGCCGCGGTCTCGTCCTCGACGTCGGCCGCGTCGCGGACGCGGTCCAGCATCGGTTCGGTCGTGGTCACGCCGCGATCCTCTCGAGGTGGATGGGCAGCCCGTCGTCGGGGTACGGCAGCGACACCTGGTTGACCGGCATCGTGTAGCCGTCGGGGACGGACCAGCGGAAGCGACGCAGCAGGTGGTGCATGGCGGTGGTGACCTCGAGGTTGCCGAAGTGCATGCCGATGCACTTGTGCACGCCGCCGCCGAACGGCACCCACGCGTGCGGGTGCGACTTGTGCTCGGCGCGGTCGGGGGTGAACCGGTCGGGGTCGAACACCTCCGGCGACGGCCAGTAGCGCTCGTCCAGCATCGTGGCGTTCAGCGACACGCCGAGGTGGGTGCCGGCGGGCACGAAGTGGCCCTGCACCTCAGTGTCCTCGACCGCGTACCGGGCGAGCATCGGTACCGGCGCGAGGATGCGCTGGGCCTCCATGATCGCGCG
>CAZDIF010000620.1:0-1733 GCA_964505365.1 uncultured Actinomycetota bacterium | reverse complement strand
TGCCCAGGGCGGTCCCCAGGGCCCGGCCGGCGAGCCCGCCGAACGGCTCGACACCTCGGACGTCGTGGCCGAGCGCGGCCAGCGCGTCCGCGACCCGCCGCACGGCGCGGACGACCTCGACGTCCCGTCGGGCTCCCGGACCGGCGAAGGCGGGCGTGAGTGCGACGCCGACGGCCAGGGGGCGGGTCTCGATCGCCACGGCGCGCTGGGAGCGGTCGCCGGTGTCCGCCAGCACGTCGAGCAGCACGGCCGCGTCACCGACCGTGCGTGCCAGGGGCCCGTGGACGGTGAGGTCGTGGAAGCCGAGCGCGCCCTCGCGGTACGGCAGCAGCCCGGACGGCGGCTTGATGCCCACGAGGTGTGTCCAGGCGGCCGGGATGCGGACCGAGCCCGCACCGTCCGAGCCCACGGCCGCCGGCACCAGCCCCGCGGCCACGGCGGCGGCACTGCCCCCGGAGGAGCCGCCCGGCGTGTGCGCGGGGTCCCACGGGTTGCGGGTGTGACCGAACGAACCGGAGGTGAACGGCCACTGCCCGAACTCGCAGGTGGTGGCCTTGCCGACGACCACCGCGCCGGCCGCACGCAGGCGTTCGACCACCAGGGCATCGCCCGCGTCGAGCCCGACGTCCTCCGGGCAGCCGAAGCGCATGTCGTCGCCGGCGGTCTCGGTGTCGTCCTTGACGGCGACCGGGACGCCCAGCAGCGGCAGCCGCTCCCCCGCGTCGATACGGCGGTCGGCCTCGGCAGCCTCACGCCGGGCGGCGTCGTGGCGGACGAGGCGGAAGGCGTTGAGTTCGGACTGGCTCGCATCGATCGCGCCGAGCACCGCGTCGACCAGCTGGGCCGACGTCATCGCCCGCGATGCCAGCGCATCGGCGGCGGCCACGAGCCCAGCGTGGACGACGGCGGCGGGCTCGTGGGAGGTGGCCGACATCACCCGTCCTCGTGGCAGTTCGGGGGCCCGTGGGCGGCAATGGTCGCACATTGGCCCTCGTCGTGAGGATCGGTAGGCTTCGCGCGCAGGAGCGAGCCGGCGGCCGTCGACTCGCTCGTCGTGTGCGTCCCGGCGTGCCTCGCATCCTCGGACGTGCCACCCGACGACCTCGTCCCACGCCGCTGCGCACCGTCACCCTCCACCCGCTGCGGCTCACCGACCTGAAAGGGCTTCGACGTGGGCGCCATTCCCTACTTCGCCGCGATCGCGGCAGTGGCCGGCCTCGTGCTGGCCTGGTACTTCAGCCTGGTGGTGAACCGCGCGGACGCGGGCACCGAGGCGATGAAGGAGATTGCGGCCCAGATCCGCGTCGGTGCGCAGACCTTCCTGCGCACCGAGTACCGCTGGATCGCCGTGTTCGTCGCCGCGATGACGCTCCTCATCCTCATCGTCCTGCCCTACGGGGCCATGGGCGCCATCGCCTACCTGTCGGGGGCAATCTTCTCCGGCCTGGCCGGCGTGGTCGGCATGCAGATCGCCACGGCGGCCAACGTGCGCACGGCCAACGCCGCCCGCGAGGGCGCCGGCAAGGCCCTCCCGCTGGCCTACAAGGGCGGGGCCGTGATGGGCTTCACCGTCGCCGGCCTGGGGCTGCTCGGACTGTCGCTCGCCTACATCATCTTCGTGCAGATCGCCGGTGTGCGCGACGCCTTCCAGGTGGTCGCCACCTTCGGCCTCGGGGCGTCCTCGATCGCGCTGTTCGCCCGCATCGGCGGCGGCATCTACACCAAGGCCGCCG
>CAZDIF010000619.1:0-1741 GCA_964505365.1 uncultured Actinomycetota bacterium | reverse complement strand
CCACCACACCGACGACGTGCACGGGTTCGTCTACGACGTGGACACGGGCCGGCTCACCGCGGTCGAGTGACGCTCACCAGTCATCACCGGCGCGGGCTTCGCAGGACAGGTCCGCGGTCAGGTCGATGTCCGCGCTGGGTCCGAAGCGCAGCACCATGATCGCGTCGTCGTCCTCCGGTGTGCGGACCGGCCCGTCGGAATCGTGCACCCAGGTGCGTCCCTGCCACCGCTCCCAGCCGAGGCGCTCGTAGAAGCCGTATCGGCCCGTCCCGAGGGCACCGAACGCGAAGTGCTGCCGGATCACCACATCCAGTGCCGTCATGGTCGCCGACCCGAGCCCGCTGCCCATCCGGCCTGGCGCCGTCCCCACCCCCTCCACGTACCCGGTCCGCAGGGGCCGTTCGCCGACACGCAGCGTGCGAGGGACCACCGCGGCGTGCGACACCGGCACTCCGTCCTCGACGACGACCGCGTGCCAGCCGCCGAGCAGGTGGTCCCAGTCGTCATCGGAGAAGTCCCCGGCGAACGCCTCATCCATCAGGTGCCGGACACGCTCCAGCAGCGCGGTGGGCATCTCCGCCGTGGTCAGCACCCGTGGTGGTGAGGTCATCCGTGTCGTTCGCCCAGCCGGGATCGCCGAGTCAGATCCGCTCGCGCATCCAGTTGGTGGTCCCGCCGGTGCGCACGTACGCGCGCTGGCGCGGGGACAGGTGGTGGCGTGCCACGACCGGGTCCTTGCCCCCGACCTCGATCGTGATCTCGTCGGCGCCGTCGTCGACCAGTGCGCGCAGGCCGTCGAGGACCAGCACGTCGCCCTGCTCGAGGCGGTCCCAGTCCGACGGGTCGGCGAACTCCAGCGCCAGCACCCCGAAGTTGGCCAGGTTCTGCCAGTGGATCCGGGCGTAGTCCTTGGCGATCACGACCCGCAGGCCGAGGTAGCGCGGCGCGATGGCCGCGTGCTCGCGCGAGGAGCCCTGCCCGTAGTTGGACCCGCCGACGATGACGTGACCGCCGGCGCCCTCGTCGCGTTCCTGCCTCGCACGGGTGGGGTAGGTCGCGTCGACGATGTCGTAGGTGAACTCGGCGATCTTCGGGATGTTCGACCGGTACGGCAGCACCTCGGTGCCGGCCCGCAGGATCTCGTCGGTGGAGATGTCGTCGCCGACCTTCAGCAGCACCGGCAGCTCGAGCCGGTCCGGCAGCTCGTCGAGTTCGGGCAGCGACGCGATGTTCGGCCCCTTCACCAGCTCGACCTTCGCCGACCCCTCCGGCGACGGCGGCGGGACCAGCAGCTCGTCGTCGACGGTGGGCCGGTCCGGGTCCTGGATGCTCGGGTACGACACCGAGTACTTCTGCTCGAGGTCGCGCGGGTCCGTGATCACCCCGGTCAGCGCCGAGGCCGTCGCCGTCTCGGGCGAGCACAGGTGGACCATGTCCTCCTTGGTGCCGGACCGCCCCGGGAAGTTGCGCGGCGTGGTCCGCAGGGAGATCACGTCGGTGGCCGGCGCCTGGCCCATGCCGATGCAGCCGTTGCAGCCGGCCTGGTGGATGCGGGCGCCCGACGTGACCAGCGAGTACAGGTGGCCGTCCTGGATGAGGTCGGCGAGGATCGACCGTGACGTCGGGTTGATGTCGAAGCTGACGTCCGGATGCACCGGCTCGCCGACGGCCTTCACGATCTCGGCGGCGACGGCGAAGTCGCGGTAGCCGGGGTTGGCCGACGACCCGATGTAGGCCTGGC
>CAZDIF010000618.1:0-1742 GCA_964505365.1 uncultured Actinomycetota bacterium | reverse complement strand
AGCGCCCGACGCTGCCGGGTGATTGCGGCCATATACCCCACGGCCGCCATCAGGATGCCGACGACGATCAGGGCCACCACGGCGGAAACCAGGGTCGGGTCGAACCCGCTCGAGGTGACCGCTGCCTCCCCCAACTCTCGTGCGGGTTGTTCCACAGAGCGGCCGTACGGTTCGAGACCGAAGCCCTCTCCCGGCAGGGCGAAGGCGCTGGCTGCCCCCACGATGACGAGCCACAGGGCGACGGGAACAATCAGGCTGATCCGGCGGATCATGTGTGTGCCTTTCGTGTTGGTCACGGGAGCAGTTGCCCGTTGCCACCGCCGGGGTTCCGCCCTGCGCTGGAACGATCCCGTGCTGTGCGCGTGGCGTGCGCGCACGAACCGGATGTGTGCCTGCGGGCAATGATGAATTGAGCGGCCCGGCCGTCCGGCTGGGGTGGGGAAGCAGGTCCTCGTGAACCCGACCGATGCCCAGGTGATCGCAGGGGCGATCAGCGACCCTGCCGCGTTCGCGACCATCTTCGATCGGCACTACGACATCGTGTACCGCTACGCCGCCGCCCGACTGGGCCAGCATGACGGGGAGGAGATCGCTGCGCAGACGTTCCTCGTGGCCCTGGAGCAGATCGACCGCTACGACCTGTCCCGGCCCAACGCACGGCCGTGGCTGTTCGGTATCGCCACCAACCTGGTCCGTCACCACCATCGCAGCGCAGGCCGCACGGTGCGGGCCCACGCGCGCCTGCGGGCCGGGCTGGGGCGACCCGACGACGAGACCTCGGCGATCGACCTGCGGCAGGACACGCGACCCGTGCTGGCGGCGATCGAGGCCCTGCCCCGGGGCGAACGCGACGTGCTGCTGCTGTTCGCGTGGGCAGACCTTGGCTACGAGGAGATCGCGGTGGCGTTGAAGGTTCCGGTCGGCACGGTGCGGTCCCGGCTTCACCGCGCCCGCATCACCCTGCGTGGGCACTTGGCTGCGACCCTGGGAGGAGCGGCATGACGTCGCGCGACGACCTGGCCGAGCTCCGCCACCTTCGGGACACGATCCCGCCGGCGGATCCGCACCGCCGCGCTGACGCCCGGGCACGGCTGCTCGCGGCCATCGATGCCCGCGATCCGACCCGTCAGCCCACCATCAGCCGGGGGACGGGACCACCGGTGTGGGCGTCGTCCACGCCCGCCCGGCCCGCGGCGATGCCACCCGGCCGACGACCCCTGACCGGCGCGCTGGTGCTGGCCGCCGCCGTCCTGGTCGCCGTCGCGCTCGCGTGGCACGTGGGTCTGGCAGCCTCGACGCCGCTGCCCGTCGTCGACCACGGCGAGGCCGCCGTGACCCTCTATGGCGACGGGGGCATCAGCTGCCCGAACCACGTGGCCGATGACGAATCGCTACCCGTGGGAGAGGTGACGTACTTCCCCGGGGAGGGGGAGCTACGGGTCGTCATCACGCTGACTGACGCCGCCCCTCACCGGGTCTACGGAGTCCAGCTGTGGAGTGACGAGAGCTGCCGCATCGCGGAGCCTCGCTGGGGTCCGTTGGGCACCTCGAGGCGTCTGACGACCGACGGAAACGGGGCCGGGGAGCTGGATCACGTCTTCACGGGGATGGCACCTGGGACCTACCGGGTCAACGTCAACCTCGTCACCGAGACCGATTCCCACGACGATCCCCGCCACCGTGAGATGGGCGCCGCGACGTTCACCGACGTTGTCGTTGGCGGGGACGGACGGCGCTGACGT
>CAZDIF010000617.1:0-1744 GCA_964505365.1 uncultured Actinomycetota bacterium | reverse complement strand
CTCGGGTCGCCGGAGGCCACGAGGTCGTCGAAGGCCTCCTCGCCGTCGCCCAGCGTCGCTTGCTCCTGGCCCGCGACCACGACCTGCGTCAGCGAGGTGGCGGGCCGCACGCTCCGGACCGTGTCCAGCGCGCCCGCCCCGACGACGATCGCCGTCGCCTCCGTCGTCGTGAGCATGTGCTCGAGCTCACGTCCGACGTAGATCGGGTTGACCTGCACCACCACCGCCCCGGCCCGCAGCGCGCCGAACAGGGCCACCACGTAGGCCGTGGAGTTGGGCAGCATCACGGCCACCCGATCGCCCGTCGCGACCCCGCGGGCCCGCAGCGCCGAACCGAACCGTGCGGCCTGCTCGGCCAGGGCCCGGTAGCTCGTGGTCGTCCCGTCCGGCTCCGTCAGGGCCGTGGCACCAGCGAACCGGTCGGCGGCACGGTCGAGCAGGGCCGGGATGGTGCCATCGACCACGGGCCGCTGCGCCAGCCGGGAGTGCCAGTCGGCCCAGCGCGGCTCGGTGGCCGGTCCCGTCGCCGAGGTCATCGCGCAGCTCCTCCCGAAGCACACTCTGCCTGAATGGTCAGTCAAGACTACCTGACCGACAGGGAACCGGGCCCGGCTGGGAGAACACCGGGCCCGGGGCAGCAGGGCGGGCCGCTGGGACCTTCTGTGGCGGACAAGGTCCCGGACCCTTGCGAGCCTCTGCTACCGGTCGTGCCGTTCTCGGTCGCACCGTCGAACGGGGAACGTCATTCCGTCGACTCCTCGGTCGTCGAGGTCTCGTCCGGTTCCGTCGCGGTCTCGGTCCCGCCGGTGTCCTCGGGAGGCGCCACGGTGGTCTCCTCCTCCTCGACCGTGGTCTCCTCCTCGTCGACGTCCAGATCCTCGTCATCGCAGGCCGTCGCGCCCAGCGCCATCGCACCGGCCAGGACGGCGGCCAAGAGGGGTCGGCGTGCGTGCAGCATGGAGACGTCCTCCGGTTCGGTTCCTCCCAGCGTGTGGGCGGCCACGCGGAACCGCACATCGACACCCCGCACGACAGGCCGATGACCGCGTCCAGAGGCCGTGGAGCCGGTCTGCACGGCCCTGGATCACGCCGCCCCGTCGTTGGCGTTGCCCCCTGCCGAGGCCACGTCCTCCCCGGCATCACGCAGCAGTTGCACCGCACGCATCGCGGTCCGTTCGTCGACGAGATCGAAGCGCGCACACCGACGCCTCGCGGTCACCAGCACGCTGTCATCGCCGTCCGCACAGCGTCGCAGGTGTGCCGCCGCCGACACGCCGTCGACGCCGTGGATCGCACAGGCGAGCGCCTCGGCCATGACGTACGCCACCCGTTGGTCGTCCACGTCCCGCGCTCCCAACGCGTTGTCCCCGACCGGATACCCGTTCCTCGTCGTGGCCAAACGTTCCGTGCAGTCAGCGGGTGCCGACTCGGAGGTTTGGCCCCTTGGCGACCGGGGTACCCCGATCCCGGAAGGCACGCGAACACCTCGGGGCACTGTGTTCCGTGATTGGAGAGACACCACCATCTGCACACGGCTGATCATCCCGTCGGACGTCGCGTCGCTGCGCGTACTCCGCGTCACCGCCGCGGCAGCCGCCAGTGACGTCATCGAGGACAAGAACGCGCTCGACTCGCTGCGACTGGCCGTCGACGAACTGGCCGTCGCGCTCATCGAGGCCGCACGCGCCGACAGCTCCCTGGAGCTCGAGGTCGAGTGCCAGCAGGGCGAGGTCCGGGTCACGGG
>CAZDIF010000616.1:0-1745 GCA_964505365.1 uncultured Actinomycetota bacterium | reverse complement strand
AGCACGACCCCGGCCAGCACCTGCAGGGTGACCGCGATCGTCAGCACGATCAGCGACTCGCGGCACAGCCGCCGGATGTCCTCGCGGACGTGCTGCCAGCCGACGGCGGCCGCGGCGGCACCCGCGAGCAGCCCGAGCACGCCGATGGTCGTCGCCAGCCACGGCACCCGCAGGACCAGGGTCGCCAGCAGCAGCATCGGCAGCGTGATCAGGTCGCCGGTGGCCGTGATCAGGGGCGCGCCGACGTCGTCCATGTTCCAGTCGCGGCGTTCGGACTGGCGGGCGATCTGGATGGTGACCAGCAGCAGGACCAGCGACGCCAGCAGGCCGGCGACCACCGACACGGCGACCAGCCGGGTGAGCGCGATCGTCGGCTGGCCGAGCAGCCGGGCGATCGCCCACGCCAGCAGGCCCGCGAGCGTTGCCGTGGCCATCGTCAGCAGGGCCACCGCCTCGATCTGGCGTCCGAGGAAGTTGGCGCGCCGCAGCTCGGGCTCGAACTCGCCGGTGAAGATGCCCGTGCCCAGGCGGGCCGCCAGAGCCCCGAACAGCGACCCGCGCATGCCGATCGCGGCCGGGACGAGCACCAGCAGTCCCGGGTGGACGAGCAGCTGGTCCCGGCCGGCCACCAACACGGTCCCGGCGATCAGCGTGGCCAGCAGCCCGACGGCCAGCGCCGACGAGGAGGCCCGGATGGATCGGGACTCGGAGGCCCAGTACCGGGCGATCTCGGTCGCCGGCAGTCCGAGGGCGCGCAGCAGCCGCATGACCGGGTCGGGCAGCCGCGGCGCCGGCAGCCGCGCCGCAGCGATCCGTCGCGCACCATGAGGGCGCCGGGGGGTGTCGGCCACGGCACACCTCCTGGCTGTCCACGGGTCCTCGGCGCGGGCAAGCCTACGGGTAGGGGCGGGCGCAGGCCGCTCGGTACGCTGCCGCCCATGAGTGACTACACCGCCCCGATCCGTGACATGCGCTTCGTGCTCGAGCACCTTGCCGGGCTGCCCGAGCTCGCCAGCTACGACGAGTTCCAGCACGCCGACCCCGAGATGGTCGCTGCCCTGCTGGAGGAGGCCGGCCGCTTCTGCGCCCAGGCCGTCGCCCCCACCAACCGCGAGGGGGACGAGCAGGGCACCGTGCTCGAGGACGGCGAGGTGACCCTGCCGGCGTCCTTCAAGCGGGTCTACGACCAGTACGTCGAGGCCGGCTGGGGCGCGCTGCACCACCCGACCGAGTTCGGGGGCGGTGGGTTCCCGCTGGTCGTCGCGAACGCGTTCAAGGAGATGCTGAACGCAGCCAACCTGTCGTTCTCGCTGGGCCCGCTGCTGACCACCGGCGCGGTGTACGCGATGAAGCACCACGCCAACGACGAGCTCAAGCAGACCTACCTGCCGAAGATGGTCACCGGCGAGTGGGCGGCCACGATGAACCTCACCGAGCCGCAGGCCGGCTCGGACGTCGGGGCGGTCACCTCGAAGGCGATCCCGCAGGACGACGGGACCTACCGGCTGTTCGGCCAGAAGATCTTCATCACCTTCGGCGAGCACCAGCTCACCGACCAGATCATCCACCTCGTGCTGGCGCGGCTGCCCGACGCCCCGCCAGGGACCAAGGGCATCTCGCTGTTCATCGTCCCCAAGTTCCTTCCCGACGCGGACGGCGTGCCCGGTGAACGCAATGCCTTCGCCGCCGGCGCCATCGAGGAAAAGATGGGCATCCATGCCAGTCCGACCTGCGTGATGAACTAC
>CAZDIF010000615.1:0-1748 GCA_964505365.1 uncultured Actinomycetota bacterium | reverse complement strand
TCGAGGGCGTCGCCGACGGCCGCTTCGCGCTGTACACCAAGGTCCACCACGCGCTGGTCGACGGGGTGTCGGCCATGCGGCTGATGGTCGAGGCGATGTCGACCGACCCGGACGAGGTCGACATGCCGTACCCGTGGGAGCGCCGCCCGGGTGCGTCGCGCCGGCGCGTCGAACCGGTCGGGGTCGGCGAGCGGGTCGAGTCCGTGGTCCGGTCCGTCGGCGAGGTGCCCGGGCTGGTCGCCGGTGCCGGCATGGCCGCCGTGCGCTCGCTCGTGTCCAACCTCAACGAGCAGACTGCCGCGATGCCCTACCAGGCGCCGCGGACGATGCTGAACGTGCCGGTCACCGGTGCCCGCCGGTTCGCGGCCCAGTCGTGGTCGATGGACCGCGTGCGCACCGCCGGGAAGCGCTACGGCGCGACCGTCAACGACATGGTGCTGGCGATGTCCGCCGGGGCCCTGCGGCAGTACCTCGTCGAGCAGGACGCCCTGCCCGACCAGCCGCTCATCGCCATGGTGCCGGTGTCGCTGAAGGCCCGGATGGACACCGACGCCGAGGGGGGCAACGCCGTCGGGGCGCTGCTGTGCAACCTCGGCACCCACCTCCCCGACCCCGTCGACCGGCTCGAGTGCATCCAGCAGTCGATGGCCCGGGGCAAGGCCCAGTACGAGGGGCTCACGCCCACGCAGATCCTGGCGCTGAGCGCCCTGTCGCTGACGCCCGGTGCCGTGTCGATCGGGCTCGGTCGGATGGGCGGTCTCGCGTCGATGGTGCGGCCCGGGTTCAACATCGTCATCTCGAACGTGCCCGGGTCGAGCAAGCCGCTGTACTGGAACGGCGCCCGCATGGTCGGCAGCTACCCGGTGTCCGTCCTGGTCGACGGGCAGGCGATGAACATCACCGTGACCAGCTACGACGACAGCCTGGACTTCGGGATCATCGGGTGCCGCCGCAACATCCCGCACCTGCAGCGGATGCTCGGCCACCTCGAGGACGAACTCGTCCAGCTCGAGGCCTGAGCATCACGGCCGGCGGGCGCGGAGGGCCAGGCGGCGTGAGGGGTCCAGCGGTGCCTCCTCGAGGCTGCCGAAGACCTCGACGTCGGTGAAGCCGGCGGCGGTGACCATGCGGACCAGGTCGGTGGCGGTGTACAGGCGGACGCGGAACTCGCGCTCCTGGCCGTCGATCTCGACCGTGGAGGTGCGCACGCCGGTGGCCCAGTCGGTCCACCCCTCCTCCTTGCGCACGCCGGCGTCGAAGTCCTGCTGCCACAGCCACGCGACGCGGTCACGGTGCATCGTCTCGACCACCAGCAGGCCGCCCGGGGCGAGCACCTCGTGCCACGCCTGCAGGGCGGCGAGGTCGTCCGCGGGATCCTCGAAGTAGCCGATGGAGGAGTAGAGGTTGAGCACGGCGTCGAACGGGCCGGCCGGGGGCTCGCGCATGTCGCCGACCGCGTACGTGGGGCCGGGATTGCGTTCCTCGGCGAGGCGGATCTGGTCCTCGGACACGTCCACCCCGGTGACCTCGAAACCCGCGTCCTGCAGGGGAGCGGAGAAGCGCCCGAACCCGCACGGGATGTCCAGCACCCGCGCCCCGTCCGGCAGGGACCGCAGGAACGTCAGCAGCTGGTCGGCCTCCTCGTCGGTCCCCTCGAACGCCCCGTCGGCCTCCCACGTGTCGACGTAGGCCCGGTCGAAGAACCCCTGCCACCACGGCCTGCCCACGGCGTCCCTCCTGACGATGCG
>CAZDIF010000614.1:0-1763 GCA_964505365.1 uncultured Actinomycetota bacterium | reverse complement strand
TTCCACGTCTTCTACCTGTTCGGGGCGGTGCTCAACGTGCCGTGGCTGGCCCTCGGGTCGGCGCTGGTCAACGCCCGCGACGAGTGGACCAGCCGGATCACCGGCGGCGTCGCGGTCCTGGTCGGCGTGGCCTTCCTGCCGGGCGTGGTCCGGATGGACGTGCTCGCGGTCACCGGGTTCGTGTTCGGGGTGGCGCTGGGTGCGTCGCTGCTGCTGGGGGACCCGGACCGGGTCCGCGTCGGGGCCGTGCTGTCGGTGGTCGCGTTCACGGTCGTCGGGACCATCGTGGTCCTGCTGGCCGACCTCGTCGGCCCGCTGCCGACGACCGGCCTGCCCGAGGGGCGCGAGGTGCTCGGGCCCGCCCCACGCAGCTTCGCCGTGGGGGGCAACGCCGTCGGGTCGATCGTCGTGATCGTCGGGGCGCTCGTCGCCGTCGCGCGCATGGGCTGGACGAGCCTGGGTGCCGGTCGGCGCGAGGAACTGGCGGCCGAGGGCCGCCGGCGCTACGTGGACGCGCTGGCCCAGGGGGTGCTGGAAGGGTGGCGTGCGCTGCACCCCGCCGGGCTGGCCCACATCGCCAAGGGCAACCTGCTGATCATGGCCGGTGTCGTGGTCGCGGCCGGGTCGGGCGGGATGTTCTCGTTCCTCGGCGACACCCTGGCCCACGCCATCGGGCTCGGCGTCGGCGTGGTGATCATGTACGCGGGGTTCGAGCGCACCACCCGGCCCGACGGCGAACCGGTCGTCCCGGGCCCGGTGCCGCCGCCCCCGCCGGAGGCGGCGTGAGGCACCGCCCCCGGGTCGTCGTCTACACGCGGGAGCACTGCGGGCTGTGTGCCGCCGCCGAGGCCCTGGTCGCGCGCGAGGCCCGGCGTGCGGAGGTGGTGCGGGTCGACGTCGACGAGGACCCGGAGCTGCAGCGCCGCTACCACGTGCGCGTGCCCGTGGTCGCGGTCGACGGGGTCGAGGTCGCCGAGGCGGTCGTCGAACCGGGTGTCGTGCGGGCCGCCGTCCGGCGGGCGCGGCGGGGCGGCGTGCCGCCCAGTTCGGGAGGGGCAGGGGGCGGGTCCTAGACTCACGCCGGAGTCGCTGGCACGGGACCGGTCAGGCGTGCCGGCCCGTCTTCGCCAAGGTCGAAATGGTGTCCCAGCGTCGCATCCCCGAGGCCACGGTCGCGCGCCTCCCGCTGTACCTGCAGGCGCTCGTGACGGCCTCCGACCAGGGGATCGAGACGATCTCGTCCGGCGGGCTCGCCGACGCGTCGGGCGTGAACTCCGCGATCGTGCGCAAGGACCTGTCCCACCTCGGTGCCTTCGGGACCCGCGGGGTCGGCTACCGCGTCGACGAGTTGGTCGACGAGGTCTCGCAGGTCCTCGGGCTCACCACGGAGCGGGCCGTGGTGATCGTCGGGATCGGCAACCTCGGCCGCGCCCTGGCGGCCTACGAGGGCTTCGACCGCCGGGGCTTCCGGATCGCCGCCCTGCTGGACGCCGACCCTCGCAAGGTCGGCACGGAGCTGGCCGGCCGGCCGATCGAGCCGGCCGACGAGCTCGAGCGCATCATCGCCGAGCGCGACGTCACCATCGCCGTGCTGGCGACGCCCGCACCCCACGCCCGGGACGTCGCTGCGCGGCTCGTCGACGCCGGCATCACCGGGATCCTCAACTTCGCCCCGGTGCCGCTGGACTGCCCCGACCACGTGTCGGTGCGCAACGTCGACCTGTCCACCGAGCTGCAGATCCTGTCGTTCTACGAGCAGCTCG
>CAZDIF010000613.1:0-1764 GCA_964505365.1 uncultured Actinomycetota bacterium | reverse complement strand
GAACATGGTGTCACGCACAGGCACCCGGCCGAATGACACGGATGTGTTTTCGCAGGTCAGCGGCACATTGCGGCGAACGGCACCACGGGGCGACATGCCGACTGCACGGTTCAGGTCCGTGTCCTCGTAAGAGGGTGGAGGTTCAAGTCCTCTCTCGCCCACGTCGCGCTGGACCCCTCCAACCTTCACGACTTGGCAGTCGCTGGTTGCCGCCCGGCTGGTCGCCGCAGATGATCCCTGCCGGGGATCCTGGGGGACCGCGACAGCGCCGCCACCCTCGGGCGTCAGTCTTCGGGCACCCCGCAGGGTTCGTTCGATCGCCCGCACATCAGTGACTCCGTCGGGAGGACCAGGTGGTGGGCCTGGCCGTCGGCGGTGGTGTAGCTCAGCACCTCGCCGCGCCAGCCGCCGCCGTCGGGGCCGGTGGCCCGCAGCCCCATCAGCACCTCCTGCGAGCGTGTCGGTGGCAGGCCACAGGCCACGGTGACCGTGGCGCCGATCAGCGGTTGCAGCGCGCCGGGGTCATGGCTGGGCGGTGGGAAGCCCCGCAGCGTCCCCGTGAAGGTCAACTCGCCCTCGGACGGGAGCTCGAGCTCGTGGAGCAGGGTGCCGACCACCTCGAAATCGGTGCCGATGACCTGCAGCGGCTGCAGGTCGGTGAGGGTCACCGGACCGGGGCTGGACAGGCACACCGGGAACGAGAACGTCATGGTGGGGTCGGCCGCGGTGTACCAGGAGATCATCCCGGTCCAGGCAGGACCCAGCCGGCCGCTGATGCCATAGACCAGAGGGTCGGCCGGGTCCGCAGTGACGTCCGGCACCGGGTCGTCGTAGGACACCGCGATCCCGGTGGCGGGGCTGGGCCGGGGTCCGCCGGGCTGGATGGCGACCGCGGTCGCGGTCAGGCCGGCCGCCACCGTCACGGCCACGACCACCGCCCAGCGCTGGCGCACGGTCACCGTCGCTCGCCCTCCACCCGCGAGGCAGTCGCGAGGTCGTCGTTGGTACCGCAGGTCTTGTCGATGCTTACCACGATCACATCGACACGATGTGTTGTCTGCGTGCGGATCGCTGAGCCAGCCCGGGAGCACGGCACCGGTGAGGTCATCAAGGGGGTGAGCTAACCTTCGAGCGCTTCTGCCGAGCACGGGGCGACCGTCGATGACCGAACGACCCACCTGGGTCGAGTACCTGCTCGCCGTGGCCGTGTTCGTGGGGTTGCTGTACCTGTCCTTCGTCATGGCAGCGTTCAGCACCTGGAGCCAGGAGCCGGTGGGAGCTGCCCGGGTCAACGATGTGCTCGGTGGGCTGGCGGTGTCGCTGGTACTGGGGGTCGGGGCGATCGGTGGAGGCAGAGCGCTTGCGGGCATGCGGCCACTGTCGCTGTGGCTGCTCCTGGCCCTGCCGCTGCCGTTGGTCTTCCTGCTGGACGCGGCCTTCGGGACCCTGTGACGGAGGCGAACTGGGTCCGACGGTCCCGACCGTTACCTGACTGACGCCGGTCGTCCGTTCTCGACTGCGCCGATCGCATGATGTTGGCCTCGCCGTCACGACTCAGCGAGCGGGGCGATCCCCATCCGCAACGTAGGCCGACAGGTTGTCCAGCGAGGCCGCCAGACCGGCGGCGTGGTCGTCCTTCGAGATCCCTGGCGGGACGTTGTCAGCCCGAATCTCGACCAGGGTCCCGTCCGGGGTCTCGAGCAACGACCAGGTCATGGTCATCGTCCCGGCGAAGGCCGGATCCTCGGAGTCGAACACCACTTG
>CAZDIF010000612.1:0-1766 GCA_964505365.1 uncultured Actinomycetota bacterium | reverse complement strand
GCGCGCTGGACCAGGCCGCGGTCGGCCCACTCGTCCTCGTCGACCTGTCGGCAGTACTGCAGGTCGTCGTCGAAGTCGTCGTCGAGGACGCGCACGAGCTCCTCGTCGAACACGACGAGGTCGCACTCCTCGTCCCACCGCACCGACCGGTCGTTGAAGTTGGACGACCCGACGTCGGCGACGATCCCGTCGACGGTCAGGACCTTGGCGTGCAGCATCGTCCGCTCGTACCGGTGGATCTCGACACCGCACGCGAGCAGCTTCACGTACTCGGTCTCGCCGTCGACCTGGGGCAGGCGCTTGTCGGTGTGCTTGCCCGGCATCATCACCCGGACCCGCACCCCGCGTTCCGCGGCCTCGCACAGCCACCGCGTCATGTGCTCGTTCGGGGAGAAGTAGGCGGTGGTGACGCGGATCTCCTCCTGGGCCAGCTCGCAGAGCACGCGCTTGAGCAGCCCGATGTCGGACCAGCCGGACTCCGAGGCGCCGCGGACCACCAGGGCGGGGACCCCGTCGTCGTACGAGATGGGGTCCGGGAAGGTGTCGGCCTCGTCGAGCAGCCATCGGCCGGACTCGGCCCAGTCGTCGAGGAAGGCCGAGCGCAGCCCATCCACCGCCGGGCCCTCGATCCGGAAGTGGTCGTCGCGCCACTCGTCGGGGTTGCGGGCATCGCCCTCCCACTCCTCGGCGATCCCGACCCCACCGGTGAAGGCGATCTGCTCGTCGACGATCAGGACCTTGCGGTGGGTGCGCTCGCCCGCGTCGGTCAGGTCGGCGATGCTGTCCACCTTCCGGAACCAGTGGACGTGGACGCCGGCGTCCTGCATCTGCTCGACGAGCTGGTCGTCCATCAGCCGGGCGCCGAAGTAGTCGAGGACGAGCCGCACCCGCACCCCCGCGTGCGCCCGCTCGGCAAGCGCCCTCGCCATCTCCTCGGCGATGCCGCCGGTCCAGTAGATGAACGTGAGCATGTCGATCGTCCGCTCGGCCCCGCGGATCGCCTCGAGCATGGACGGGAAGATCTGGTCGCCGTTGCGCAGCCGGGTGACGCGATTGCCCTCGGTCGCATGGACCCCGAGGCAACCCTCGAGCGTCCGCCGCAGGGTCGGTCTGCTCATGCGCGTGTCCACTCCCCCTCGCGCCGAACGTAGCTGGCGGCGGTGCCATCGTTCGCGTCGAGGACCTCCGCGACCTCGGGGAAGCGTTCGAGCACGACGCGCAGGCTCGGAAGGTGGATGGCCTCGGGGTCGGCCACCTCCTCCTCGGTCTCGTCGCCGACCAGCAGGCTCCAGCCGGTCAGCAGCCGGCCGTCCCCCAGCTCGCGACCGGCATCCGCCGGGTCGTAGGTCGCGACCCCGACGGTCGCGTCGTCGTCGGTGAACAGCCGCCCACTGGCGAACACCGCATGCTCGCCCGCGGTCGGCAGTGCCTCGTCGCCGGCCATGGTCAGCCGGTCCGTCGCTCGAGCGGCTTGTACTTGATCCGCGTCGGGTTCAGGGCGTCCTCGCCCTTGCGCTTGACGAGGTCCTCCTCGTACTCGGTGAAGCCCCCCTCGAACCAGACCGCCTCGGAGTCTCCCTCGAAGGCGAGGATGTGGGTGGCGACGCGGTCGAGGAACCACCGGTCGTGGGAGGTGATCACCGCACAGCCGGCGAAGTCGAGCAGCGCCTCCTCGAGCCCACGCAGCGTGTCGACGTCGAGGTCGTTGGTGGGCTCGTCGAGCAGCAGCAGGTTGGCCTCGTTCTGCAGCAGCTTGGCCAGGTGGA
>CAZDIF010000611.1:0-1766 GCA_964505365.1 uncultured Actinomycetota bacterium | reverse complement strand
GCCGGCCGTCCGTGGCAGCGTGGTGGAGGCAGGATGAACGTCGCCGAACAGCTCGTGCAGGTCCTGGTCGAGGCGGGTGTGGCCCGGGTGTACGGGGTGGTCGGTGACAGCCTGAACCCCGTCGTCGACGCCATCCGACGGACACCGGGGATCGACTGGGTGGCGGTGCAGCACGAGGAGGCCGCGGCGTTCGCCGCGGCCGCGGAGGCCCAGGTCACGGGGCGGCTCGCGGTGTGCGCCGGCAGCGCGGGGCCGGGCAGCACCCACCTGCTGCAGGGGCTGTACGACGCCAATCGCAGTGGCGCCCCGGTGCTCGCGCTGGCCTCGCACATCCCGACCGACCAGGTCGGCACCGGGTTCTTCCAGGAGACCCACCCCGAACGGGTCTTCGTCGATGCCAGCGTGTGGTGCGAGACGCTCGCCCGCGCGGAACAGCTCCCTCGCGTGGTCCGCGTGGCGATCCAGCAGGCGCTGGGCACGCCCGGCGTGTCGGTCCTGGTGCTCCCCGGCGACGTCGCGGACCTGCGGGCGGCCCATCCCACCGGGCAGGGCGCCTACTGCGTCGCCCGGGGCCGGGTGAAGCCCCACCCCGACCAGGTGCAGGAGCTCGCGGACGCGATCAACGCCGCCGAGTCCGTCACGTTGTTCTGTGGTGCCGGGGTTCGGGACGCCCATGCCGACGTCATGGCGCTGGCCGAGGCCGTCAAGGCCCCGGTGGGCCATTCGCTGCGCGGCAAGGAGTGGATCCAGTACGACAACCCGTACGACGTCGGGATGAGCGGCCTGCTGGGGTACGGGGCCTGCCACGAGGCGATGCACGAGGCCGAGCTGCTGGTCCTGCTCGGCACCGACTTCCCCTACACCGACTTCCTACCGGGCCGCCGGACCGCCCAGGTCGACCACGACATCACCCACCTGGGGCGGCGCACACCGCTGCAGGTCGCCGTCCACGGTGACGTCGGCGAGACCATCCGGGCGGTGATGCCCCTCATCGAACCGACCGACTCCCGCGCGTTCCTCGACGACATGCTGCGCCGTCACGAGCGGGCCCTCACGCGCGTCGTCGACGCCTACACCGGCGACCTCGGCCAGCACACCCCGATCCACCCGGAGTACGTGGCCGACGTGCTGGACGAGTTGGCCGCCGACGACGCGATCTTCACCGTCGACACCGGGATGAACAACGTCTGGGCCGCCCGCTACCTCACACCCAACGGTCGCCGCCGGGTGATCGGCTCGTTCATCCACGGGACCATGGCCAACGCCCTGCCCCACGCCATCGGCGCCGCCATGGCCGACCCGGGTCGCCAGGTCGTGGCGATGTCCGGCGACGGCGGCCTGGCCATGCTGCTGGGCGAGCTGCTCACCGTGCAGCACCACCAGCTGCCCGTGGCCGTCGTCGTGTTCAACAACTCCTCGCTGGGCATGGTCGAACTGGAGATGCTCGTCGAGGGCCTGCCGGCCCACGGCACCGACCGCGAGCCCGCCGACTACGCCCAGATCGCCCGGGCGGTCGGGCTGGACGCGATCCGGATCACCGAACCGGACCAGGTCCGACCGGGCCTGGAGCAGGCACTGTCGAGTGGCCGACCCATGCTCGTGGACGTGGTGACCGACCCCAATGCCCTGTCCATCCCGCCCAACATCACGGCCCAGCAGATCCGGGGGTTCGCCATGGCCGCTGGCCGGACCGTCCTTGCCGGCGGGGTCGGCAAGATGCTCGACATGGCCCGGTCGAACCTGCGCAACGTCCGAGCCCTCTGACC
>CAZDIF010000610.1:0-1769 GCA_964505365.1 uncultured Actinomycetota bacterium | reverse complement strand
TCATCGGACAGTCCGGCCACGTCACAGGCCTTCATGTAGACGTGCCGGCCGTGGGGGAAGCTGGCGTCCATCATGGCCTGGTGCTCGACGAAGGGGCGTCGGGCGGTCAGGTCGACCACGGGCGTGCCGAACTGGCGCAGGGGCGCCCAGAACTCGTCTCCGGCGTCCAGGGGGCCGGCCCAGCACCCGATGACACCAACGACCGGCTCGCCGTGCAGCGCAGCAGGGACGACGTCCACAGAAGGTGCCCTCCGGAGCACGAGGGCGCTGGTGAGGTCGTCCGGGGCGCCGTCGCACCACTGGCGGTAGCGGGCGGTCACGGCCGGCGCGTCGTCAGCGGGCCACAGCACCATGCCCGACACGACCGTCGGACCGACCTGGCAACCGGTGAACTCGAACTCGGTCACGACACCGAAGTTGCCTCCACCGCCTCGTAGTCCCCAGAACAGCTCCGGGTTGACCTCCGCCGATGCGGTGAGCACCCGGCCATCGAGCGTCACGACCTGCGCGGACCGGAGCTGGTCGATCGCCAGTCCGTGCCGCCGCATCAGCCATCCGATACCACCGCCGAGCGTCAACCCTGCCACGCCCGTGTGGGTCACTGCACCGGTCGGCACGGCCAGGCCGTGGGCTGCGGTCGCGGCGTCCATCTCGCCGAGCAGCACCCCGGCCTGGACCCGCACGACCCGTCGGTCCGGGTCCACGTCGACCCGTTTCATCAGCGACGTGTCGAGCACGACGGCACCGTCGGCGACCGACAGGCCGGGGAAGCTGTGGCCGCCGCTGCGCACGGCGAGCTCCAACCCGGTCCGGCGGGCGAACTGGATCGTGGCGATCACATCGGCGCTGTCCGCGCAGCGGGCGATCACAGCGGGTCGGCGGTCGATTGCGCCGTTCCACACGGCACGGTGCCGGTCGTAGCCCGGGTGGTCCGCTCCGATCACCTCACCGCTCAACGCGGTAGCCAGGGATCCGATGTCGACCTGCTGCGTCGTCGCCGATGCGCTGCTCTCCACGCCTGCCCCCTGCCCGATGACGACACCATCCCAGCAGGAGCGGACGATGTCAGGAACTCAGGTTCCAGATCTCCTCGTCGACCAACCGTTCGAGATCGAGCAGGACCACTCTCCCGCGCTCGGTCCTGACCAGCCCCTCGTCGCGAAGTTCGCGCAGAACCCGCACCACCACCTCGCGGACCGTGCCCGCCGCCTCGGCGAGCTCCTGTTGGCTCGCCGAGGCGACCAGCGCTGGGTCGGCGCCGTCGCCATCGGAGGCGAGGTCGAGCAGGTGGCGGACGACTCGCTGCCGGACGGTTCCAAAGGCTCCCCCGGGGATCTCGTGCAAGAACCCTTCGGCCCGCTCGCTGAGCTCCAGGTGCAGCGCGCGTGCGACGGCAGGGTCGTCCAGCAGGGAGCGCACGACGTCCGGTGCCAGGCGCAGGATTCGCACTTCGGTGAGGGCCTCGGCCGTTGCCGGCATCGTGAAGCGTTGGCGAAACAGCGACATCGCACCGAGCAGGGCCCCGTGTCGGCAGTAGCGGATGGTCATCGTGCGCCCATCCGGGGCCGTGACCAGCACGCGCACGACACCCGACACCACCAGTTCAAGATGCGCCGTGTCATCGCCCTCCCAGTGCAGGACAGACCCGCCCGGTGCGACGACCTGCCGTGCGTCCGCGACGAGTCGCGACAGGACAGCGTTCGGCACTGCCCGCAAATGCGAGTCGCCGATCGCTGCCAAGACATCGGTATCCACGTCCGCACCATACG
>CAZDIF010000609.1:0-1773 GCA_964505365.1 uncultured Actinomycetota bacterium | reverse complement strand
CGACGACGCCGTCGTCCGTGGCCCGCTCGTTGAGCGCCCCGCCGACGTGGACGAAGCCGAGCTTCGTCATCGGCGAGCGAAGGTCCAGGAAGAGGTCGCCGACCGCCTCGAGGAGGCCGTCGTCGAGGCCGTCGGTCCAGACGGCCTTCCAGTAGTAGTGCATCCCCTTGGGCTGGGTCTCGTCGATCAGCTGCTGCTGTTCGACGTAGGGCCGCCGCCCGACGAGGTCGACGACGGGCTCGCCCAGCGGCTCCCGCAGTGGTGCTAGATCCGCGTCGGCCCGCTCGGGCGGTCCGGTGTGGCAGACGAGGAAGCCGACGATCCGCCGGCCGTGCCACTCCTCCGGCACGAAGGACGCCGGCGGCGCGCGCTGGAAGAGGTTGAACACGGTCAGTTCGCGCGGCGCCGCCTCGGTCACGGCCCGGTAGGCTTCCAGCGCGGCGTCGACCTGGTCGGGCGTCTCCGCCGGGAAGGCCAACAGGCCGCCGGTGATCTCCGGGCCGACCTCGTGCAGGCGGAAGGTGAACTCGGTCACGACGCCCACGTTGTGGCCGGCACCGCGGACCGCCCAGAACAGGTCGTCGTGTTCGTCACGGCTGGCGCGGCGGACCGCACCGTCGGCGGTGACGATCTCGACCTCCACGAGGTTGTCCACGGCCCATCCGAAGCGCCGCGAGAGGTAGCCGAAGCCGCCGCCGAGCACCAGGCCGGCCAGGCCCGTCTCGGAGACGAAGCCGAGCACCGTGGCCAGGCCGTGCTCCTGGGTGGCCGCGTCCACGTCGCCCAGCAGGCAGCCGGCGCCCGCCGTCACCCTGCGTGCGTCCGGGTCCACCTCGACGGTGTTCATCCGGGACATGTCCAGCGTCAGGCCGCCGTCGGCCAGCGCCGTCCCGGCGATGTTGTGGCCGCCGCCGCGGATGCCAAGGAGGAGGTCGTGCTCCCGGGCGAAGTCGACGCAGGTGACGACGTCGTCGGTGGTCTCCGGCTGCACGACCAGTGCCGGCTCCTTCTCGATCATGCCGTTCCAGAGCCGCGTCGCGTCCTCGAAGCCGTCGTGCTCGGGGGAGAGCAGCGGGCCGCGCAGGCGCCGGCGGAACGCCTCGACGGTCGCGTCGGGTAGCGTGGTCGGGGCCCCGTCACGTGTGGCGATGGTTGTTCGAGCCATGATTCCTCGGTGCCCGCTACGCCGCCGGGGAACATGTAAATGTCTCGTGAAATATTTCACTGCGTGAAAGGCGGGGACGTCGCTGCGACGAACCGACCAGAACGCGGCCCGTGAGAGTCCTGCAACGGACGAATTGGGTAGTGTTTAAGCACTACTGGTCCGTACCGAGATATGTTGGTCGGTAGCACACCACAAGCCCGCCGCCGACACAACTCATGACACCAGATGCACCGCAATCGGTCACGCAGCAGGATCTCGAGGAGGCCGAAGGCACGCCCGGCATCGTCCGAAAGGTGGCCTTCCAAACGGCCAACAACACGCTCGTTCAGGCGCACGCGGACGGCGGCGTCTCGTCTGGGTGGCACCATCACGGCGACCGACACGTCTACGCCCATCTCGTCGAGGGGGAGGCGGTCATCGAGTACGGTCCCGGGGGGCGCGAACAACTCGAGGTCGAAGCCGGGGGGTTCTTCCACCTTCCCCCGAGAGTCGTCCACCGAGACGTCAATCCTATCGACGAGCCGCAACGGTGGATAATCAGCTTCGTCGGCACCGGGGCGCTCGTCGAGAACGTCGACGGCCCGGACCCCGGGTGAAACAGTCACGGA
>CAZDIF010000608.1:0-1777 GCA_964505365.1 uncultured Actinomycetota bacterium | reverse complement strand
GTCGCCACCTCATGACCGGCGTCAGCTACATGCTGCCGTTCGTCATCGGTGGCGGGATCCTGATCGCCGCGGCCTTCGCCATCGGCGGGGCGGTCGAGGTCACCGAGACCAACGTCTACGAGCAGTTCTCCATCGGGGCGCTGTTCATGGAGGTCGGCGGCACCGCGTTCTCGATGCTCGTGCCCTTCCTGGCCGGGTTCATCGCCTACTCGATGGCCGACCGCCCCGGCATCGCCCCGGGTGTCGTCGGCGGCCTGCTGGCCCACGAGATCGGCGCCGGGTTCCTCGGCGGGATCATCGCCGGTGTCCTCGCCGGCCTCATCGTCAACTGGCTCAAGAAGATCCCGCTCGGCGGCACGCTGAAGCGGATGATGCCGATCCTCGTCTACCCGGTCATCGGCACCCTCGCGGTCGGGACGCTGATGATCCTCGTGGTCGGCGAGCCGATCGCCGCCGCGACCAGCGGGCTGGAGAACTGGCTGAACGGGCTGTCGGGGGCCAACCAGGTGCTGCTCGGCATCATCGTCGGGGCCATGATGGCCTTCGACATGGGCGGTCCGGTGAACAAGGTCGCGTACGGGTTCGGGATCGCCGCGCTCGACGCCGGCAGCTTCGCACCCATGGCCGCGATCATGGCCGCCGGCATGACCCCGCCGCTGGGCCTCGCGCTGGCCACCGTGCTGCGCCCCCAGCTGTTCAACGAGCCCGAGAAGCGCGCCGGTGAGGCGGCCTGGCTCATGGGCGCATCGTTCATCACCGAGGGTGCGATCCCGTTCGCCGCCGCCGACCCGCTGCGGGTGATCCCGTCGCTGATGGTCGGCTCGGCGAGCGCCGCCAGCCTGTCGCTGCTGTTCAACGCGACGCTGCAGGCCCCGCACGGTGGCATCTTCGTCGTCGGGCTGATCGGCAACGCCCTGCTGTACCTGCTGGCGATCGTGATCGGCACCGTCGTCACGGCCCTGGCCGTCATGCTCCTCAAGTCCCTGCGCACCACGGAGGCCGCCCATGCCTGAGAAGACCGTCGCCCTGCCCAACCCCACCGGCCTGCACGCCCGTCCCGCGAAGGTCTTCGCCCGCGCGGCGGCCGACGTGCCCGCCACCGTCACCGTCGTCAAGGACGGCAACGAGGCCGACGGCGCCAGCGTGCTGAGCGTCCTGACGCTCGACTGCCACCAGGGCGACGAGATCACCATCCGCGTCGAGGGCGAGGACGCCGAGGCGTCCCTGGCCGAGCTGGTGGCGCTCGTCGAATCGGGACTGGGCGAGACATGAGCCCGCAGTCCCTGCACGGCCGCGGCGCGGCGCCCGGCGCCGCGGTCGGCCCCGCCTTCCTCATCCGACCACCCGAGCGGGTCAGCTACCCGCTGACCCACGGTGGCGACGCCGACGCCGAGCGGACACGCCTCACGGACGCGCTCGCCGAAGCCGAGCAGCAGCTCGAGGACCTCGCCGACCAGCTCGCGCAGTCGGTCGGCCAGGACGAGGCCGACATCTTCGAGGCCCACGCCATGTTCGCGGGCGACCCCCAGGTGGCGAGGCTCGCGGGGGAGGCCATCGACAGCGGCTCGTCCGCCGAGCACGCCGTCACCGAGGCCTTCGCCACGTTCCGGTCACGCCTCGCGGCCTCCTCGTCGGAGTACCTCGCTGCCCGCGTCGCCGACATCGACGACGTCCGCGACCGCGTGGTCGCCCTGCTGCAGGGACGGCCGTTCGCGCCGCCGGTGCCGGCCGAGCCGTCCGTGATCGTGGCGACCGACCTCACCCCCAGCCAGACCGC
>CAZDIF010000607.1:0-1779 GCA_964505365.1 uncultured Actinomycetota bacterium | reverse complement strand
GCCGGGCCGTAGATGCCGTAGCTGGCGCACAGCGTCGCCGCGAGGACCAGCCGCTGGACGAAGGCCGGCCGGCCGCCGACCTGCAGCTGCTCGGGGAGGATGTCCGGCGTGTTCGGCCAGGCGTTGGGCCGGAAGAAGTCGACGACGGGGGGCTGGGTGAGCTCGGTGAAGTACTCCTCGAGTTCCCACCGCTGGGTGCGCCACGTGAAGTAGGTGTAGGACTGGGTGAATCCCTTCCGCGCGAGGTCGTACATGACGTCGCGCCGCGTGAACGCCTCGGACAGGAAGACCACGTCGGGATGGTCGCGGGTGATGTCGCCGATGCACCACTCCCAGAACTTGAGCGACTTCGTGTGCGGGTTGTCGACCCGGAACGTGCGCACGCCATGGCTGATCCAGAACCGGATCACGTCCGCGAGCGCCTGCCACAGGCCTTCGGCGTCGTCGCTCTCGAAGTCGAACGGGTAGATGTCCTGGTAGATCTTCGGCGGGTTCTCGGCGTACTGGATCGAGCCGTCGGGGCGGTGCCGGAACCACTCGGGATGCTGGGTCACCCATGGATGGTCGGGCGAGCACTGGAACGCGATGTCGAGGGCCAGCTCGATGCCGTGCTCCCGGGCAGCGGCGACCAGGTGGTCGAGGTCGTCCAGGGTGCCGAGGTCGGGATGGACGCTCAAGTGGCCACCCTCGGCCGCACCGATCGCCCACGGGCTGCCCACGTCCTCCGGCCCCGCGGTCGGCGCATTGTTCGGCCCCTTGCGCGCCGTGCGGCCGATCGGGTGGATAGGCGGCAGGTACAGGACGTCGAAGCCCATCCCGGCGACGTAGGGCAGCCAGCCCTCGACGTCCCGCAGGGTCCCGTGTCGCCCCTTCTCGAGCGCCGTCGACCGCGGGAACACCTCGTACCAGCTGCTGAACCGGGCCCGCGGCGGGGACACCTGGATCGGGAGCGGCTGCTCGACGGTGGTGGCGTACTGGCGGGGGTCGTGCCGCGCGCACAGGTCGGCGAGGCGGTCGTCGAGCGCCAGCTCGACGCGCCCCGCAACGTCCACCGTCGCGTCCGCGAGGCGGTCGGCGGCCTCGATGAGCACGCGGCGGTCGTCGCCGGCCGCCACGTCGGCACAGGCCGTCACGAGCTCGGCGCCGACCAGCAGGTCCACGGCCACGTCCACCCCCGCGGCAGCCTTCTTGCGCAGGTCCGAGCGCCAGGTGCCGAAGCGGTCGACCCACCCCTGGACCGTGAACTCCCACGGACCGACCTCGTCGACCACGAACGTGCCGGACCACACGTCCGGCTCGACCTGGGCCATGTGCGCCTCCGACCAGTCGGCCCCACCCACCGGTCGGTACCGGACGACGGCCGCGAGGCGGTCGTGACCGTCGGCGTGCACGTCGGCCTCCACCACGACGGCCTCGCCGACGACGCGCTTGGCCGGGTAGCGGCCCCCGTCGACAGCGGGCGCCACCGCACGGATGACGACACGACGTCGACGATCGCCCACGGCACTCCTCCGCCGACGAGGCTAGCAACACGCCTCCAGCCGTGATCCGTGAACTTCGGTCGTCAGTGGCCGCTGACCCGGCCCGGTCAGCCCGACGAGGCGTCGATCCCCGTCCGCGGGTGGTACGTGGCCTCGACGAATGACGGCAGGTGGCCGCCGTCACCGTCGAACCGCACCGCGACGACGGTGCCGTTGCCGACCTGCTCGCTCGACGTGGTCGCCACCCCGTCCGCGTCCGTCTCGACGGCGGCGATCAGCGCGCCGTCGAGGAGGAACT
>CAZDIF010000606.1:0-1779 GCA_964505365.1 uncultured Actinomycetota bacterium | reverse complement strand
TCGACGGGATGGTCGTGCCGGCCGGGCTGCAGCACGAGGCCCGGGGCGGCGGGTTCCGACGCTTCGTCGGCAGCGGGGTGGTGCGGCTGGTCGTCGTCGGGGTGGTGCTCGGCGGCGGGGCGCTGTGGGGCGCCATCCAGGCGGCGAACCGTGACGACAGCGGGCAGATCGTCGGGGCCGGCGACGTCGATGCGTTCGACCTGCAGGTGGGGGACTGCCTCGCCGAGCCCGAGGGGACGGAGATCTCCTCGGTGCGGGGGATCCCGTGTTCGGAGCCCCACGACTTCGAGGTCATCCACAACGCCACCCTGACCGGGTCGGCCCCGCCGACGGAGGCCGAGCTCGGACCGTTGATCGGCCAGCACTGCCTCCCGGCCTTCGAGAGCTACGTGGGCATCCCCTACGGCGACCATCCGACGCTGTACGTGGACGTGCTGTGGCCGAGCCCGGAGTCCTGGGCCGAGGGCGACCGGATCCTGACCTGCTTCGTCTTCGACGGCGCCGGCGCGCTGACGGCATCGGTGCGCGCGAACTGACCGCGCCGGTGCGCGCCGTGATCGGGACATCCCGTACCGTGCACGTCCCCCGGATGCCCGAGGTCCCGACCGTGGCACGTGCGTTGCTGTGGCTCCTGCCGGCCGTCGCGCTGTTCCTGCTCGCCGCCGTGCTCATCGCCCCCGGGCCGCTGGTCGGCCGGGCGCTGGTGCTCGGCACGGCGGCGGTCGTACCGGGCGTGGTCGTGCTGGTGCTCGTGGCCGACGCTCGGCGGCGTCGGCCACCGGATCCGGGGTCGCAGTGATGGACCGCACGCTGCGTGCCGCGCTGACGGCCGCCCTCATCGGGGTGGTCGCGGTCGGTGGGATCGCGCTGTTCCTCGGCGTCCCGCTGGGGCCGTCGGTGGTCTCCGGCGTCGTCGCGGGCGCGCTGTTCGCGGGCCTGATCCTGGCCGCGGCACGGCGCGCCGAGGGGTTCGAGGACCCCGAGCACCCGTCCCGGGACGACGGGGACGGCTGACGCCCTCCGGGCCCATGGCGACGGCGCGCCGAGCCGTCCACAACGGCGTTCTGGGTGAAGGGTCGAGGCCCCTCCATCGAGTACAATCGGCGGCGCATCGCGCCGCCGTCGTGCTGGCGGAAACTCCCCTCGGTGTCGCGCGTCGACCGATCTCCTCGCCCCCGCCATGGCGCTGGCCGGCCCTGCTCGAACGACCACTGGACGCTGTGTGGCAGACGACTCATCCCTTCCGCCCGCGGGTGACCCGGACGCGCCCTCCGGCGCGGGCCCCGGCGACCCGTTCCGCCGGGCCGAGGACGGCACGCCGCTGGACGAACTCGGCGAGCCGCTGGCCGCCCGGGTGACCCCGGTCGTGCTCGAGGACGAGATGAAGGCCTCGTACCTCGACTACGCCATGAGCGTGATCGTCGGCCGGGCACTGCCCGACGTGCGCGACGGCCTGAAGCCGGTGCACCGGCGGATCCTGTACTCGATGGACGAGACGGGCCTGCGGCCCACCTCGCCGTACCGCAAGTGCGCCTCCGCGGTCGGCGACGTGATGAAGAAGTACCACCCGCACGGCGACTCGGCGATCTACGACGCGCTGGTCCGGATGGGCCAGGACTTCTCCATCCGCTACAAGCTGATCGACGGGCACGGCAACTTCGGGTCCGTCGACGGCGACCCGCCGGCGGCCATGCGCTACACCGAGTGCCGGCTGTCGGCCGTGGCGATGGAGCTCCTCGACGGGATCGAGGAGGAGACCGTCGACTTCGTCGAGAACTA
>CAZDIF010000605.1:0-1784 GCA_964505365.1 uncultured Actinomycetota bacterium | reverse complement strand
GGCATCGGGGTGCCGGCGGCCGCGACCGGGTTCGTGCACCCGATCTGGGCGATGGCCGCAATGGTCGCCTCGGTGACCGCCGTGCTGGCCAACTCGTTCGGGGGACAGCTGCTGCGACGTGCTCGTGGTGAGCAGTCCACCGACCCGACCGAGCTGGTCGAACAGCAGCACGAGGCCGAGCACGACCACGGTGGCCGGGAAGGCGCCGATACGGTGGTCTCTGCGCCGGAGCCCCCGCCCGGAGGAGCACGCTGATGGTCGGATTCATCGACCGTGACGACGTCCAACGGCTCGTCGACGAGCAGGAGGCGATCGTCGCCGAGGTGCTGCCCCGGGCCGAGTACGAGTGGGCTCACCTGCCCGGTGCGATCCACCTCCCGTTCAAGGGTTGGAAGGTCGAGCAGATCGAGGCCGGCCTGGACCGGGAACGGCCGGTGATCGTGTACTGCAACGACTACCAGTGAGACATGAGTCCCCGGGCCGCGTGCCGGCTCGACAGCCTCGGCTACGACGCGTACGACTACGTAGCCGGCAAGAGCGACTGGCTCGCGTTCGGCCGGCCCTACGAGGGCTTCGCCGTGCTCGCCGGGACGGCGGTGACCACCGAGGTGCCCACGTGCAGCTTCCGGGACCGCCTGGGCGACGTGCGGGAATCGCTCGAGGCGAGCCCGTTCGGGACGCTGGTCGCACTCGGCGGCGAGGGCGTGGTCATGGGCCGACTCGGCCGTGCCGCACTGGCCGAGGACGACGACGTCCCCGTGGAAGCACTCATGCGTGAGGGGCCCACCACCGTGCGACCCAGCGAGGAACTGGGCCCGCTGGTCGAGCGCATGCGCCGCGCCGACGTCGACGCCGTGCTGGTCACTCGCTCCGACGGACGGCTGCTCGGCCTGCTCGAACGCGACCGCGGCGAGCAGGCCATCGAGCAGGATGAGACCTGACGCGGATTCGTGCGGTCACGCCGATCCGTCGGCGAGGCGTTCGATGATCGTGATCAGCTCACCCACGGCTGGACGGTCGTCGCGACGTTGCGGTCGGCTGTAGGCGATGGTGCCGTCCGGTCCCACGATGAAGTCGCCGCCCAGTTGCCGTGTGTCCGCACCGGTCCCGCGGACGCGGTGCCCGGACGCGATCAGGCGCGCGTACTGCCGCCAGACCTGCGGGTCCAGCCAGACCCGCCACCAGGGCGCCCGCCCGAGCCCCCAGGTGGTGTAGGCCTCGCGGTCCCGGTCGACGAGGACCGGGAACGGCACCGGGTCCACGCCGGCCAGCAGCTGCCGCCGGATCCGATCCGGCTCGTCGTGGACCACGAACCGGGCCGTGCCGCCGACCGCCGTCAGTCGATCGGCCCGATCGCGCACCTTCACGAGGTGCGCACGGCAGATCAGTCAGCCCGCGTGGCGGAGGAACGAGACCAGCACCGGACGGCCCCGCAGGTCGCGCAGCGCGGTGACCGTGCCGTCGAGGTCGGGCAGTTCGAGACGTGGCGCACGCTGGCCCACGGCCAGCCTCTCGTCCGTCATGGGCGACCCTTCGTGAGGTGGATCAGCGGCCGTGCATCGGGGACGACCCCGCGGCCGCGAGTTCGACCCTAAGGCGTGTGGTCGTCCCTCGACATGGCCGGACGCGTGTACCGTCACGTCCCGGGCGAGGTCGACTCGTCGGCGCATCCGGACGCCCGCGACGCACATCCTGACCGCAGTGTGGACATCCATGACCAACAACGCAGAATCTCGCCGTGAATCGGTCGACCCGATGCAGATGGCGCCCCACTACTACGGGGG
>CAZDIF010000604.1:0-1787 GCA_964505365.1 uncultured Actinomycetota bacterium | reverse complement strand
ACCACGCCACCACCTTCGGTGGCAACCCCGTGACCTGTGCGGCGGCCAACGCCGTCATCGACACGATCGAGGCCGACGACGTCCTGGCCAACGTGCGGGCCCGGTCACGGCAGCTCATCGACGGCGTGCAGGCCCTCGCCGGATCCCACGCCCACGTGACCGGGGTGCGTGGCCGGGGCCTGCTGCTCGGAATCGAGCTCGACGCCCCCGTCGCGAAGGCCGTCGAGGCCCGTTGCGAACAGCGCGGCGTCATCGTCAACGCCGTCGGCGCGGACGTCGTGCGCCTGGCCCCGCCCCTGACCGTCTCCGCCGACGAGGTCGACCGCGCGCTCGCCGTGCTCGCGGACGCCCTCGACGCCGTCTGACAAGGACCGTGACCGACATGCAGGACTACCTCAGCGTCGCCGACGCCACCCCCGACCAGCTGAACGCGCTGCTCGAGCTCGCCGACGGCCTCAAGACCCAGCGCGCCGAGCGCCTGAAGGCCGGCGCCGACCCCAGCCGCAGCGACCTCGCCGGCCGCACGGTCGTGCTGGTGTTCGAGAAGCCGTCCCTGCGGACCCGGGCCTCGTTCGAGGTCGGCGTGCAGGAGCTCGGCGGCATCGCCCTGCCGATGTGGAACTCCGAGATCAGCCTCGGTGCGCGCGAGTCCATCGCCGACACCGGCCGGGTGCTGGCGCGCTACGCGCAGGCGATCGTCATCCGCACCTACGCCCAGGCCGGGCTGGAGGAGCTCGCCGACGCCGCCGACGTCCCGGTCGTCAACGCCCTGTCCGACCACGAGCACCCCTGCCAGGCGCTGGCCGACCTGCAGACCGTCCGCGAGGAGTTCGGCGGGCTCGCCGGCCGCTCGCTGGCCTACGTCGGTGACGGCAACAACGTCGCGCACTCGCTGCTGCTGGCCGGGGCGATGGCCGGGATGTCCGTCCGCGTGGGCCACCCCGACGGCTACGCCCCCGACAAGGACGTGGTCGAGCACGCGAACGCGATCGCGGCCGACACCGGCGGCGAGATCGTGGTCACCACCGACCCGGGCGAGGCCGTCGCCGACGCCGACGCCGTCTACACCGACGTCTGGGCTTCGATGGGCCAGGAGGCGGAGGCCGAGCAGCGCAAGGCCGTGTTCGCCCCGTACCAGGTCGACGAGGCCCTCATGGGCCGGGCCGCCGACCACGCGATCTTCCTCCACTGCCTGCCCGCCCACCGCGGCGAGGAGGTCGCCGCGGGCGTCATCGACGGTCCCGCCTCCCGCGTGTTCGACCAGGCCGAGAACCGGCTCCACGCCCAGAAGGCCCTGCTGCTGACCCTGCTGCGGGACGAGCGGTGAGCATGGCCATCTCCTCGACGTCGAAGGCCGAGCGCCAGCAGCTCCTGCGCGAGCTGCTGGCCAGCCACGACCTGGGCTCCCAGCGCGAGGTCGCCGACGCGCTCGCCGAGGCCGGCGTGGAGTGCAACCAGGCCACCATCTCCCGCGACCTCGACGACCTCGGGGCCGTCAAGGTCCGCGGCGTCGACGGGCGGCTGGCCTACCGGCTGCGCGCCGACCTGTCGCTCGACCCGCACGCCCGCGTCGAGACCACCCTGCGCCAGTACGTCACCGACGTCGAGCACAGCGGCAACCTCGCCGTGCTGCGCACGCCGCCAGCGTGCGCCCACCCGGTCGCCTCCGCGATCGACCTCGGCGGCGTCGACGACGTCATCGCCACGGTCGCCGGCGATGACACCGTGATCGTCGTCGCCGCCGACGGCGTCACCGGCGCCACCCTCGCAGAACGCTTCCGCACCGT
>CAZDIF010000603.1:0-1788 GCA_964505365.1 uncultured Actinomycetota bacterium | reverse complement strand
CCGGTGGCAGGTCCACGACGTCGGTGAGCTCGACCACGTGCGCGCCGTCCCGCACGTCGCCGTCCTGGGTGACCGCTTCGATCCACGCGTCGTCGTTGACGGTGCGGATCCCGTCGCGGACCGCGTCGGACAGCCCGTAGGACACCGAGAACCCGATCTCGAGCTCAACGAGATGGTCGATCACGGCGTGGGTGGCCAACGCGGTGTCGCCACGCACCACCAGGTCCACTCCGTCGGGCAGGTCGGGTAGCTGGTCGAGTGCCGCATCGATCACGTCGATGTTGTCCGCGGCGTCGTGGGCGACACGGTTGCCCTCCCGCAGCATCCCTGCCAGCGCCTCACCGGTCCCGTCACCACGGTCCAGACAGGCCACGATCGGTTGGAACCCGAAGGTGCCCTTGAAGGTCGGCGCCGCGCCGTCCTTGTCGTCGGAGCCGGCATCGATCAGCGTGGCGTCGATGTCGATGGTCAGCGGCTCATCGGGTTCATCGCCGGCGGCCGCGGCGGCCACCACCGGTGGGGCCTGCCCGGCCTCCCACACGAAGGTCCGTGCCGCCTTGCGGGCTTCGGCCAGCCCGACCATCGCCTGCTCGTCGCCGGCGACCGCGTCGATCGTCCGGCACGCCGTCGCCGCCGACGCGACCCGACCGAACAGCACCTGCTGGTCGTCCAGCACCGCCAGGTGCCGCAGCGCCGTGCCCCCATCCGCCAGCGTCAACGCCAGATCACGTAGCACCACCCCCGGCGCATGCTCACGCCACGCCACCACGTGATCGGTCGCGTCACACAACCCGCCGGTCAGCCCGATGATGTCGGACACCGACGACAACAGACCCAGCCCCGCACGGCCCGACAGCCCCTCGGCCTCATCGGTTACAAAGAAGCTGCCATCACGGTTGCTAGCCTTCACCCGCACGGTGAACCCTCCTGACCGGTGCCTGGGGTCCTGAACACCTCCAGGATGCACCCGCAGGAGGGTTTTCCGTTGCATCTCACACAGCCATCAGCCCGACCCGTGCAACATCAGGGCTAGCTACTCAATCGAGGTGAAGCCGGCAGCCCGAGAGCCAGGATAGAGCGCCCAACATCGCGCGGGGAGCCGACAGTCACACGCGCTCGGCGGGTACAACCAGCCCTAGATTTGTTCAGCCCTGGCGGCGAGAATCGGCCGGATCAACGGGAAGGTCGGGCATGGTCCAGCTGCGACCGTTCGACCGCGACGAGCTGGCGATCCTGCAGCGCTTCGCGACCGAACCGGAGGCGGTCGGTGAGTTCAACTGGGCCGGCTTCGGTGACCCTAAGCAGGTCATCGAGCGCTTCGAGGAGAACGGCCTGATGACGACGGAGCGCAGCGAACTGGCCATCGTGGACCAGGAACAGGTCGTGGGTGCGGTCCAGTGGCTGCCAGGTGAGTACCCAAGCTCCCACCCTGGCCATTGCTGGCGCATCGGCTGCACCCTGCTGCCTGAGCACCGGGGCCGTGGGGTCGGCACTCAGGCTCATCGTCGCCTGGTCGAGTACCTGTTCGCCACGACCCCGGCCGTACGGATCGAGGCCGACACCGATGTGGCCAATCTCGCGGAGCGTGCCTGTCTGGAGAAGGTGGGGTTCACACTTGAAGGGGTGCTTCGCCAGGTCGGGTTCCGTGCTGGCGCATGGCGTGATGTCGCGCGGTATTCGCTGCTGCGTGATGAGCTGTGACGAGCCGGGCGCTGCCGGCGGCGGCCTCGTGGCCAGTGCCGCCGGTCGATAGCGCTCCAGCCCCAAGTGTGCACTAACCGAAATAGT
>CAZDIF010000602.1:0-1791 GCA_964505365.1 uncultured Actinomycetota bacterium | reverse complement strand
CGGACCCTGTCGCGGCACCTCCTCGAGGAGACCTACGAGCTGCTCGAGGCGATCGAGTCCGGCGACGACGCGCACCTCGCCGAAGAGTTGGGTGACGTGCTGCTGCAGGTCCTCTTCCACGCGCAGGTCGCGTACGACCGCGGCGCGTTCGGCATCGACGAGGTCGCGTCCGGTCTCGCGACCAAGCTGGTGCGTCGCCACCCGCACGTCTTCGGTGACGGCGACGCTGCCACCGCCGAGGAGGTCCAGGCCAACTGGGACGAGCTCAAGGCCGAGGAGAAGACCGAGCGCACCGGGCCGTTCGACGGTGTCCCGACCGCCCTGCCCGCGCTCATGCTGGCCGAGCAGCTGCAGACGCGGGCCGCGCGGACCGGGTTCGCGTTCGGTCGACTCGACGACGTCGTCGCGAAGGTCCGCGAGGAGCTCGACGAGGTCCTCGCGGCGCGCGACACGAGCGAGCCGGACGCGGTCGAGGATGAGCTCGGCGACCTGCTGCAGGCGGTGGTCGTCCTCGCCCGCCACCTGGACGTGGAGCCGGAGGCCGCGCTCCGGCGCGCGACCAGCACGTTCCGGGCGCGCTTCGAGGCCGTCATGCGCCGCGCCGCCGCGCGGGAGCTGGACACCGACGCGCTCGATGCGACGGACTGGCTGGCGCTGTGGGACGAGGTCAAGGACGCCGGCTGGTGACGCTCCGCCCGTCACGGCGGGCCCCACGGGGCTAGGCTCGGCCCGCGTGTCCTGCCGAGAAGGAGCCGCTGGTGCCGCCCGTGCAGTGCCCGGAGTGTGGTCGATTCCTCGCCAACGCCTTCGTCATGGGCCTCCTGACCGAGCCGAACGACTGCCCGAAGTGCGGCACCCGGCTGTCCGCGGCGAACTTCCCCGACAAGCTCGGCCAGGCGGCCGCGCCGGACGGCCCGGCCGAGGAGCCCGCCGCCGCGGCCGAGCTGCGCTCCGACGAGCCGCCCCCGGAGGCCCCGGGGGACCCGCTGTGGGACTGGGACGGCGCCGGCCCCAACCAGGCGGCCCCGTCGGAGCCGGTCCCGGACGCAGCCGTGATCGCCGGGTCCGGCGTCGCCGGCGCCCTGCTCGGTGCGCTGCTGTCGCGCCGGCGCGCCAGCGGCGCGGCGATGGGGTTGCTCTGGGGCGTGCTGGCGGCCGCCGTGGCCCGCCAGGTGTGGCGCCTGCCGGACTGAATTCGCCCGTTCGGGCAGGCCCCTGCACCTGAAGTGCGGGTCGAGGGTCTTGTGCCGAGGCGTGCGCATCGCGTACGGTCCGGAGCATTCTGACGACTGCCACGCCCGACGCGGTGCCGTGGGTGGACCAGGACGGTGGCCCGGTGAGCACGATCATGCACATCCATGCGCGCGAGATCCTCGATTCCCGGGGTAACCCTACGGTTGAGGTCGAGGTAAAGACGGCATCCGGTGGTTTTGGGCGTGCCGCCGTGCCATCCGGTGCCTCGACCGGCGAGTTCGAGGCGGTGGAGCTGCGCGACGGCGGTGACCGCTACCTCGGCAAGGGCGTGACGCGTGCGGTTGCCAACGTCAACGACGTGATCGCCCCGAAGCTGGTCGACCACGCGGATGCGGCCGGCCAGCGCGAGGTCGACGCGACCCTGCTGGACCTGGACGGGACCGACGACAAGGGTGAGCTCGGCGCCAACGCCCTGCTCGGCGTGTCGCTGGCGGTCGCCCGCGCGGCCGCCGACGACGTGGGGCTGGCCCTGTACGAGTACCTCGGCGGGCCCGCCGCCCACGTGCTGCCGGTGCCGATGATGAACATCCTCAACGG
>CAZDIF010000601.1:0-1800 GCA_964505365.1 uncultured Actinomycetota bacterium | reverse complement strand
TCGGGCTCGAGCTGCAGCTGTACCCGACGGCGGTGGACGACGAGGGCAACATCGTCATCGACCGGGGCCTCCCGTGGGCCGACGCGCCGCTGCTGTCGGTGAACCTGTACCGGGGTGACCTGCGCCTCGACCGCGTCCAGAACGTCCACGAGCTCGACCCGGTGGGCCTGGAGCTCACCGAGGGCGCCGCCCCCATTCCGCTCGGGCGCAGCTTCGAGACCGAGGACGGCGTCACGATCTCGTTCCCGGAGCTGCGGCGGTGGGTCGGGTTCCAGGTGTCGCACCGCCCCACGACCGGGTGGCTGCTGCTCGGGGCGGGCCTGATGCTCGTCGGGCTCGTCCCGGCGCTGTACGCCTACCGCCGGCGCGTCTGGGTCCGGGCCGAGGCCGACCCGGACGGCGGCGGTACGCTCGTCACGGTCGCAGGGCGGGCGTTCCAGCGCCCCCAGGCCTTCAGTGACGAGTTCGAGGACCTGGTCCGCCGCCTGCAGGACGCCACCGGTGCCCTTCCCGGGGACGACGACCCGGGTGCGGGCGGTGCCGACGCGCCGGACGCCACACCCAGGACGCATGCGACCACCTGACCCCATCCCGCGGAGCGACCGATGACCGAGGCCCAGCTCGCGGACCTGTCCCGCACCCTGTACTCGCCCGTCACCCTGCTCCTGCTGACCCTCGGGATGGTCGGCTACCTCTACGCGATGGCGTTCTCCCGGGTGGCCGCCGGGGACGGCACGCCCCGCCAGCACAAGGGGCGGCGGGCCCGCCTGGCCGCCACGGTCCTGACGGTGGCGGGTGTCGGGACGCTGGCGGCCCACATGGTGACGCGGTCGATGGCCGCGGGCCGGCTGCCGCTGGGGAACATGTTCGAGTTCTCGACCGTGATGGCCCTGACCGTGCTGCTGGCCGGCCTCGTGGTGGTCCAGTGGCGCCTGGGCCGCCCCGACGTGATGGGTTTCCTCGTCCTCGGGGCGATCCTGACGATGGGCATGGCCCTGCTGGTGTACGCGGAGCCGGGGCCGATCATGCCGATCCTGGACTCCTGGTGGCGCGCCATCCACGTCTCCACGATCGTGTTCGCGGCCGGGATCTTCACGGTGTCGTTCGTGTTCGCCGGGCTCTACCTCCTGCGGGACGCCGCGGAACGGCGGCTGGCCGACGACGCGGCCCGGGAGACCGGGGGCGGCTCGACGGTGGGCGCGGCGGCCGCGTCAGACCTCGCCGAGCGGACCGAGATCGAGGGCCGGCTCGAGTCCGGCGTCGACGGCACCGTGGCAACGGACAACACACCCTCGGCTGACGAGGTGGCGGCCCACCGGCGCGCCATGCGGGCCACCATCAACCCGTGGATGCTCGCCCTGGGGACCTGGGCCGCCGCCGCGACCGTGTCGTGGGTGTTCTGGGTCGACAGCGGCTCGCCGCAGCGGTTCCTGCTGGTCAACACCGTCCTCGCCGTGGCCGCGCTGCTCGGCTGGTGGTTCGTGCCACACCTGCCGGACGCCGCCACCCTCGATTCCCTGACCTACCGCACCATCGCGTTCGGGTTCCCCGTCTGGACGTTCGCGGTGATCACCGGCGCGATCTGGGCCGAGCAGTCCTGGGGCCGCTACTGGGGCTGGGACCCCAAGGAGACCTCCGCGTTCCTCACCTGGGTGGCCTACGCCGCCTACCTCCACGCCCGCGCGACCCGCGGGATGCGTGGCCGCCGTGCCGGCTGGCTGGCGATCGTCGCCTTCGGCGTCCTGATGTTCACCTACTTCGTGGTCAACCTCGTCGTGGTGGGGCTGCACAGCTACGCCT
>CAZDIF010000600.1:0-1808 GCA_964505365.1 uncultured Actinomycetota bacterium | reverse complement strand
CAGCACGAACGCCACGATGATCGCCAGGAGCAGCCCGGGGATGACGTAGATCGCGTCCATCACCGTCACGAGCACCCGGTCGAGCTTGCCCCCGCGGTACCCGGAGACGAGCCCGAGCGGCACCCCGATGCCCATGGCCAGCACGGTCGACAGCAGGACGATCGAGAACGCCACGCGTGCGCCGTGCACGACGCGGCTGAGCACGTCGAAGCGACCGGCCGTGGTCCCCATCGGGAACCCCTCGTCCGGGCTGATGCGCCGGGGGATCTGCTCGCACGGCGTCGGGTCACCGCAGGCCAGCTCGTCGGTCGTCGAGGCATCGGGGTTGCCCGACTCGCCCGGGACGTAGCGGTACTGGGCCTCCTCGTACGGGGCGGCCAGGCCGGGGAACAGGGCCAGCACGGCGAACACCGTCGTGATGAACATCCCGATCCGGACGAGCCGCCGCGCCATTGGGTTGGCCTGTTTCCACGGCCGCATGGCGTGGCGCACCCGCGCACGCAGGGCCGAGGTCCGCGACGGCGTCGTCACGGTGGCGGCAGCGGTGTCCGTGGGTGCCATCAGTAGCGAACCCTCGGGTCGACGAGGCCGTTGATGATGTCGATCAGGACGCTGACGACGACGATCATGACGGCGAAGAAGGAGACGATGCCCTGCACGGCGGCGTAGTCGCGCTGGTTGATGAAGCGCACCAGCCCCTGCCCGAGGCCGGGCCACGAGAACGTCGTCTCGGTCAGGATGGCCCCCGCCAGCAGCAGGGCGAACTGCAGGCCCATGATCGTGACCACGGGCACGAGGGCGTTGCGGAACGCGTGCTGGAACACCACGCGCCGCTCGACCACGCCCCGGGCGCGTGCCGCCTCGACGTAGTCGGCCCGCAGTGTCTGCAGCATGTTGACCCGCACCATGCGGATGAACACCCCGCTGATGACCAGCCCGAGCGTGGCCGCCGGCAGGACCAGGTGCTGCAACGCGTTGGTGAACAGGGTCATGTCGGTCGTGAGGATGGCATCCAGCAGGTAGAAGCCCGTGGGGTCGTCGAACTGGATCCGCCCGCTGATGCGGTTGCCCGACGGCAGCAGCCCCCACCGGTTGGCGAACAGCAGCTGGGCGAGGATGCCGAGCCAGAACACGGGCGCGGCATAGGCGAAGATGCCGAACATCCGACCAGTGACGTCGAGCGGACCGTCGCGGAACCGGGCGCCGACCGCGCCGACCACGATGCCGATGATGACCGCGATCAGCATCGCGAGCATCGTCAGCTCGAACGTCGCCGGGAACAGGTCCGCCACGATCTGGGTGACCGACCGGGGGTCCGAGACGGGCGTGCCGAGGTCTCCTTGCACGATCCCCAGCAGGTACCGGCCGTACTGCACCCAGATGGGGTCGTTGAGGCCCGCCGCCTCGCGACGGATCTCGATCTGCTCGGCCGAGATCCGGTCACCGAGGGCTGCCGAGACCGGGTCCCCGGGCAGCACCCGCAGCAGGATGAACAGCACCGTGAGCAGGATGAAGAGGAACACCGGCGCGAACGCCAGCCGGCCCAGCACGTAGGAGCGCAGGCTGCCGGAGGCCGAACGTGCCACGGAACGTCCTCGTCAGGAGTCGGATGCTGTCGGGGCGGACGGGACGATACGCGCTCACACGTTGGGCGGGGCGATCACCCGCCCCGCCCATGCGTGCGGCGCACGGGTGCGGTGGCCACGCTCGGCGCCCACCGCACCCGTGGTGCCCCCGATCAGCGACTGATCAGGTGCCAGCGGGCCTGGCCCGCGATGTCGACCGAGTTCTCGACACCCTGCAGGTCG
>CAZDIF010000599.1:0-1815 GCA_964505365.1 uncultured Actinomycetota bacterium | reverse complement strand
GCCGACGCGGTGGTCGCCCGCCTGCTGGAGGGCCAGCAGGTCGTGCTGGTCAGCGACGCCGGCACGCCCGCGGTGTCCGACCCCGGCTACCGGTTGGTGCAGGCGTGCGTCGAGGCGGGGGTGGAGGTCGTGGCGGTGCCCGGGCCGTCGGCGGTGCTGCACGCGCTGGTGACCTCGGCCCTGCCCACCGACCGGTTCGCGTTCGACGGGTTCCTGCCCCGGTCCGGGGCGACGCGGCGCCAGCGGCTGGCCGAGGTCGCCGCCGAGCGGCGCACGGTCGTGCTGTTCCTGTCGCCGCACCGGGCCGCGGCCGACCTCGCCGACCTCGCCGGCGCCTGCGGGGCGGACCGGCCGGCCGCGCTGGCCCGCGAGCTGACGAAGCTGCACGAGGAGACGATGCGGGCAAGCCTCGGCGAGCTGGCCGAGCGCGTGCAGCGGGAGGGCGTGCGCGGAGAGCTCACGCTGGTCATCGGCGGCGCACCCGCCCCCGAGGTGGACGTCGCGTCGCTGGACCCGGCGGACCTCGCCGCCATGGTGGCCGCGCTGGAGGCCGACGGCACCTCCCGCAAGGACGCCATCCGCACGGTCGCGACCGACCTCGGCCTGCCCAAGCGCGACGTCTACGACGCGGTCGTCGCCCACCGCTGACCTGTGTCGCTCGCGCGGACCCCCGAGGTGTGCACCATCTTCGAACGTTCGCGCGGGATCGTGCGCACACCTCGCAGCACCCCGCCGAGGTGTGCACCATTTGCGACGTTCTGCTCGGGATCGTGCGCACACCGTGACAGCGTGCGGTGGTCGCACAGGGGGTGCGAGGTCGAGGCGGGCGACAACCCGTCCGGGGGGGTGGGCGTCGAGAGGGGCGGAGGTCCTGCCGCCGGTAGCGTGCCGGCGCGACGGGTCAGCTGCCCACGATGGGGGTCGACGTGCTCGCCTTTGCCAGGCCGGCTCGCGACGACGAGGCGTCGTTCGCGGAGGTGTTCAACGAGCACCACCGTGCCGCCGTCCGCCTGGCGTGGCTGCTGATCGGCGATCCGGACCAGGCCGAGGATGTCGTGGCAGACGCAATGGCCAAGGTCTGGGTGCAGTGGCGCCGGGGACGGGTCGAGGACGTCGGCCCCTACCTGCGCCGTGCGGTGGCCAACCAGGCCAACTCGAAGTTGCGCCGCCGCTACCTGGAGCGCCGTGAGGCATCCCGCCGGACCGGCGACGACCGGGGCGTGCGCATGGTCGACGACCAGGCGGCCGAGCACGACACCGTGTGGCAGGCCATCCAGCAGCTCCCCGACCGGCAACGGCAGGTCGTCGTGCTGCGCTACTACGAGGACCTGTCGGAGGCAGCGACGGCGGAGGTGCTCGGGATCTCCCCGGGGACCGTCAAGTCGTCGCTGTCCCGCGGGCTGGCACGGCTGGAGCAGCTCTTGGCCGACGACGTTGCGGGGCAGCACGGAGGTGGTCGCTGATGGACCGCACCGAACTCGAGAACCGCATCCGCACGTCGCTGGAGGCGAGGGCGCAGGACGTCGCCCCGACCCCGCACCTGTGGGAGAAGGTCACCGACCGCCGGGCGCGGCACACGCGCTGGATGGTCGGCCTGTGGGCCCTGGCCGGCTCGGCGGCCGTGGCCGTCGTGGCGATCGCGGCGGTCCAGGTCATGCGTGCGCCGGAGGGCCCGCCGGTCATCGACAACCCGCCGGCCACCGAGGAGCCCACCCCCACCGAGGAGCCGACCCAGACCGATCCCGCCCCCGGTGGCGCCACCGGCCCGGTGTCCGTGGTGACCACCGACGGCAACGCCCTGTACGAGGTGGAGCC
>CAZDIF010000598.1:0-1820 GCA_964505365.1 uncultured Actinomycetota bacterium | reverse complement strand
AGGCGACGCAGGAGCTCTTGAGGTCGGGGGCGTCGGCGGTCAGGCCCATCACGACCACGGCCAGCGGCAGGACCAGCAGCCACCGCAGTACTGGCACGTACGACCCGCTGACCGCGTGACCCAGGGCGAGCAGCGACGGCCCCACCGCGGTCCCGACGACCATCAGCCCCATGACGATCCCGCGGATGGCGCCGAGGTGCCGCGTGCCGAAGAACCGTGGCAGGGCGGCCGCCTCCAGTGCGCGGGCGCTGCCCCCGGCCGCGCCCAGGGCGGCGCCGTAGCCGGCAGCCGTCCAGCCCGGGCCCACCAGCGGCAGGACGAGCATGGCCACCGAGAGGATCCCCATGGCGGCGGCGAGGACGTAGCGGGGCCGGATCCGGTCGACGAGCATCCCGGTCCCCAGCGTCGCGGTCAGCCCGGCGAGGGTCTGCGGGACGAAGTTCGCGGCCGCCTCGATCGGGGTCAGCCCCTGCCCGCCGAGCAGCGAGATCTGGTGGAACGACATCGCGGTGCTCACCAGGCCGGTGGTGAACACCCCGCCGGTGACGGCCCAGAACATCCGGCTGCGGACCGCTTCCCGGCGCGTCGCTCCCCACGCCGGCTCCACCGCGGTGTCGGCGGCCGGCGGCTGGCCGTCGACGTGCTGGCCGACGTGCGCGGGCCCGTCGCGCATGCCCAGCCGGGCGACGAGCAGCGTGACCACCCCGACCACGGCCGCTGCCACCAGCCACGACCGGCGCCAGCCGATCGCCGCGACCGCCAGGCCCAGGGTGACCGGGACGATCGTCATCATGCCCTGCCCCAGCGCCGCGGTGACCCCCATCGCCCGACCACGCAGCCGGTCGAACCAGTAGGCCACGGCCGTGGTGGAGGTCATCGTCAGCGCGCCCTGCCCGAGCATGCGGATGCCGACGAACCCGAGCGCGAGGGTCACCAGCCCGGCCACACCGGCCATCGCAGCGAGCACGATGGCGAAGCCGATGGCGATGGCCGTCATCGCGAACCGCACGCCCCGACGGTCGATGAGCCGCCCGAACCACGGCATCGTCCCCGCACCGGCCAGGGTGCCGACGAGGTAGGCCATCGACACCTGTGACCGCGTGATGTCCAGCGAGGCCATCATCGGGTCGACGAACACCGACACGCCGACGGTCTGCCCGGGCCCGGTCATCCCCATCACCAGGGCCGACAGCAGCACCACCCGCCAGCCGTAGAAGTGCACCCCCGTCCCGCGGGGACGGGCCCACGCGGCACGCAGGCGCGCCGGGACGAGGAAGGACGACACGGGAGACCACCGCGGACGAAGGGACGGAAGCCGCCCACGGTACGTGAGGTGCCCGAGAACGGACAGTGGCCGGCCTATCCTCCGCCGCAACGAGCCCGAGGGGGCCGGCATTCCCGGTGCCCCGCAAACGGAGCGAGGCACCGTGAGCACCACCTCCACCCCCACCCGTGAGCAGGACCCCGAGGCGCCGGAGACGTCCGCGCTCGACCGCTACTTCGGGCTGACCCGGCACGGCACCACCGTCCGGACCGAGCTCGTCGCCGGGCTGACGACCTTCCTCGCGATGGCCTACATCGTCGTGGTCAACCCGGGGATCCTGTCCGAGACCGGGATGGACTTCGGGGCGGTGTTCGTCGCGACCTGCCTCGCGGCGGCCCTGGGCACGGCGATCATGGGCCTGTGGGCCGGGCTGCCGATCGCGCAGGCACCCGGCATGGGGCTGAACGCGTTCTTCGCGTTCAGCGTGGTGCTCGCGATGGGCATCCCGTGGCAGACCGCGCTGGCCGCGACGTTCGTGTCCGGGCTGATCTTCCTC
>CAZDIF010000597.1:0-1821 GCA_964505365.1 uncultured Actinomycetota bacterium | reverse complement strand
CATGCCCACGACCACGCTGCGCAACGGCATCGACGTCGATCAGCTGCTGCAGACCATCGAGGCGACGCAGTCCGACGCCGAGGTCGGCACGTTCACCTTCCGGGCGTCCAGCACCTGGGAGGACGGGACGTACAACGTCGGCCAGATCGGTTCCTTCACCCACGCCGGCGCGGAGGACACCACGCGCGGGGCACCGTTCCGCCTGCACGGCGACGAGCCGCCCGTGCTGCTGGGCCACAACCGCGGCCCGAACGCCGTCGAGCTCGTCCTGCAGGCCCTGGCCTTCTGCTACGCGGTCGGCTACGTCGCCAACGCGGCGGCCCAGGGGATCGAGATCGACAAGATGGAGTACGCGGTCGAGGGTGACCTCGACGTCCGGCCGTTCCTCGGCCAGGACGGCCCGCGTCCGGGCTTCACCGCGATCCGGGTGACCGGCACGGTGTCCAGCCCCAACGCCACCGAGGAGCAGCTCACCGACCTGTGCCAGTACGTGCAGGAGACCTCGCCGGTCCGGGACATCATCGCGAACCCGGTCCCGGTCGAGACCTCGCTGAAGGTCGAGTGACTGGACAGCCAGGGCCCGGACCGCGAGGATGAGGGCCGGGGAGGCGGGATGCTCGAGACCGTGGACCGCACATCGTTGCAGGAGCTCGCTCGTGCCGAGCTGCCGGGCCTGTACGCACTCGCCCGGCAGCTCACCCGTTCCCGTTCGGCCGCGGAGGACCTGGTGCAGGACACGCTCGTGCGGGCCTGTCGGTCGTTCGACACGCTCGAGGACGTGCAGGCCGGCCCGAAGTGGCTGCGCGTGATCCTGGTCAACCTCTGGAAGGACGACCTGCGCCGCCGGGACCGCCGACCGGACGAGGTCCTGGTCGACCCGGCACCGGCACCCGGGCACTTCTCGCTGTACCGGACCCTGGTCGACGAGGACCCGCTGCCGTGGTCGGACACGATGCACGTGGACTTCCTCGGCGCGTTCTCGTCCGAGGACGTCCACCTCGTGCTGCAGCGGCTGCCGGACCGCTACCGCGTGCCGCTGCTGCTGCGCTACGTCGAGGGCTTCGACACGGGGGAGATCGCCGAGCTGATGGATCTTCCCCCAGGCACCGTGTACTCGCACCTGTATCGTGGACGGGAGCACTTCGAACGAGCGCTGTGGGAGTACGCCGAGGAATCGGGCCTGCTCGAGGACGAGGCGACCACGACGAGGAAGGACCCCGCATGGCCGGCGTGATCCGCTGTCGCGACGCCGTCGAACGCCTGTGGGCCTACCTCGACGAGGAGCTGGACGAGGTGGACCGACGGGCGGTGGACGAGCACCTGCGCCACTGCCTGCGCTGCTGCGGCGAGGTCGAGTTCGCCCGCGAGGTCCGGGGCGTGCTGGCCACCCGCAGCCAGCCGAACCTGCCGCCCGACGTGCAGGCGCGCCTCGAGGACTTCATCGACGGGCTGGAGGAGCCGGCCAACAACGGTGGGGCCGGCACGACATGAGCGCCGTGCGTGCTCGGCGCCAGCGACACCACGTGAGCACCACCGCGGGGCAGCAGAGACGAAAGGGGACGACGTGGCCGACGACCTGATGTTCCAGGACGAGATCCGGGAGGTGGTCCGAGGCACGTACGGCAGCCTGCCCGCCGGTGCCGGCCGGGCCATGGCCGGGCGGCTCTACGACGCCGAGCAGCTGGCCGCGGTGCCGGACGAGACGGTCGCCTGGTCGCTGGGGGTCGGCAACCCGGTTCGCCATGCCGGTCTGCAGCCCGGGGAGGCGGTCGTCGACCTCGGGTGCGGCGGCGGGATCGACAGCGTGCTGGCGGCCCACCG
>CAZDIF010000596.1:0-1823 GCA_964505365.1 uncultured Actinomycetota bacterium | reverse complement strand
CGGGTGACATGCCCAGCACCTCGTGGGGGACGAGCTGCCGCCATCTCCGCGTGGAAGGGGCCCCGAATGGGGGACACGAACATCCATCAGCCCATCGACGACGACAGCACTCGCCGGCGACTGCTGCCGTCGATCCTCGTGCTTGCGCTGTCGGCCGCCACCGTCGCAGTCGCCGTGACCGGCGCGGTGTTCACGGACAGCCAGTCCACCTCCAACAGCATCGCCACCGGCACCGTGACCCTCAGCGTCACCGGGAACGACCCGCTGCCCTGGTCGATCAGCGCGATGGCGCCAGGCGACGTCGACGGCCCGGTGGGCGTGCCGGTGGCCAACGGCGGCTCGCTCGAACTGCGCTACGCGATCACCAGCACCGAGACCACGGGGACCAGCCCCGACCTCGCCAACCAGCTGGACCTGTGGGTCTGGGACGAGAGCAGCGAGTCCGGCAACCTGCTGGGGCTCACCGACGCCGCGGGCGTCTGCGAGGGCACGCCGTCGGACAGCCTCACGTTCCTGTACCAGCAGGGGCCGCTGGGTACCGCCAGCTCCACGATCAACCTGGTGGGTGATCCCACCCAGGGCACCCACGGCGGCGACCGCGTCCTCGCTGCGGGCGCGGACGAGCTGCTGTGCTTCTACCTCGAGCTCCCGTCGGCCACCGACGGCACCTACGAGGGCCTGACCACCGGCGTGGACATCACCTTCGAGGCCGAACAGACCTCCAGCAACCCGTGATGCCGTGCGACGTGCGACGCTCGCGCTCCTGGTCCTGCTGACCGCAGCCCTGGCCGCCGTGGCCGCCCTGCCGGCCTTCGGCGGCCGACTACTGGTCGTCGGGTCCGGCAGCATGCGTCCGGCGATCGAGCCGGGCGACGCACTGGTGGTTGCTGCCCGGGCCCCGGAGGACGTGGCCGTCGGTGACGTCATCACGTACCAGCCCTACGGCGGGGGTCCGCTGGTGACCCACCGGGTCGTCGGCCTGCATCCCGTCGACGGCACCCTGCACTTCCTCACCCAGGGTGACGCGAACGAACACCCGGACCGCGACGCCGCCCCGTCCGGTGGGCTGGTGGGCGCAGTCTGGCTGCGGCTGCCCCGGGCCGGCTGGATCCTGCAGGCGCTCGCCAGCGACCTCGGCCGCCTGCTCACCCTCGGGCTGCCGGCGACCGTGCTGATCACCCTGGAGACCCGCGCACTCTGGCGCCGTCGGCGACATCGGCCGCTCCGACGTCGGCGGACCGCCCCCGCCCTCACCATCCTCGACCGCCACGGGCCACAGCTGGCCGGACCGATCGCGGCCCTGGCCGGGACCGTGCTGTTCCTCGGCGTCGGCCAACTGCTGTCAGTCCAGCTCGGCTGGACCTCCGCCGTCTTCACCGACCAGGTCACCGTGGCCAACAGCACCGTGGCGACCGTGGAGCTCGTCCCCCCGGCGTCGGTGTCGGCCACGTTCGACTGCGGCACGCTGGGGCTCGGCAAGGGCATCCTCGTCGAGTGGGACCCCGTCGGAGGGGCGGACGGCTACGAGGTAGCCCGCTCGACGACGTCCGGTGGGCCCTACACGACGCTGGGATCGGTGGACGGTTCGACGACCAGCTACTTCGACGACACCGTCCAGGACTCCACGACCTACTACTACGTGGTACGCACGATCGACGGGGAGTGGACGTCGGAGGACAGCACGCAGGCCTCCGAGACCACACCGAGCATCTGTCTGCTGTAGCGCGGACCAGTCGTCAGTCGGCCTTGACCACGCGGGGGTCGAGGAGGTCCTCGAACTTCGCGAGGTACTCGTCGCGGGCCGACTTCAGCGAGGCCACGAT
>CAZDIF010000595.1:0-1823 GCA_964505365.1 uncultured Actinomycetota bacterium | reverse complement strand
AGTGGATCATCGCGTAGATCAGCGACTTGTTGCCGTCGACGTGCAGCTGCTCGAAGTCGGGCAGCCAGCACGTGCCCGTGCCGCAGTTGCTGAGGTGCGACATCGACATCTCGTTGTCGATGCCGTCCGCGTTCAGGCCGAGCGGCGAGTCGATCCAGTCACCCAGCGCCCCGGTGACCGTGTAGTCGATCGTGTCCCAGATCGTGCCCCACTGGACCCCGTAGATCCGGTTGCTGGGGTCGCAGTTCTCGTCCTCGACGTTGCCGAGCCCGCTGACGCACGGCGGCGGCTCGTCGTTGCCCTTGATGATCGGGTTCCACGCCAGCTTCTCCTCGGCGTCGGCCCAGGCGCCCTTCACGAACTGCAGGACGCGACGGTCCTTGTCGTACGGGCGCTCCGACCCGCCGATCAGCGTGAAGCTGAAGGCCCGGTCGATCAGCTGGCCGTGCAGGTCGATCCCGCCCGACCAGTCGTCCTTGATGTCCTGGAGCGCCTTGCCGGTGGCCACCGTCTCCGGCTCCGACCAGGGCGTGTACGGGCGGAACGTGAACCCCCGGGTGGGCCAGTCGCGGTTCATGTCGACGCCGTTGCCGTTGTAGCGCTGGTAGGAGAAGTGGCCCTCCTGCTTGTCGCCGCGGCGCCACCCGTCCGGGTTGCTCAGGACGAACCACACCGACGACTGGCGCAGCGCCTCGCCGGCGGTGATCGATTCCGGGTCGGTCTCGAGGATGGGGTGCGGGATCTCGCCCTCCGCGTCGCAGTTGGCGGGCGAGTCGTCGCCGTGCTTCTCGCAGGACGCCCACGTGGCCAGGTCCTCGATGGCGCGGACGCCACCCTCCACGCCGGCACGCTCGATGCCGTGGATGCCGAGGGTGTAGACGAAGTGCTCACGGTCCTCGACCGGGGTCCCGGCGAACTCCTCGTCGGTGACCCGGACCAGGTACATCGGGGCCTTCTCGCGCCCGAGGTCGCTGGTGGGCAGGCCCGCCGACATGCCCTCGCCGTTGGCCTGGTCGAGGATGTCGTCGAAGCGGCCGCCCTCCTCGGACAGGTCGTAGACCTGGACGAAGTCGTGGAACATCTCGTCGCTGGCGAGGAACTGCAGCCCCGCAAGCGTCTCGTCGAAGCCGAGGAAGTCCACCGCCCGGCACGTGGCGTTGCCCTTGGCCCACGGCGACTGGCCCGGGGCCTGCTCGGGCGACGGCCAGTAGGCGTGCGGGTCCGGGAACACCCGGCCACAGGCGGCGTAGGCGGCCGCGTCCGAGGCCACGGGTGCGGCGGCGGCCGGCAGGACCGGCAGCACCAGGGCCAGCGTCACGACGGTCAGCAGGATGCGGCGCACAGCAACTCCCTCGAAGTCTCGGCCCCGGCACCTTCGACCTGTGCAGGGGTGATTCCTCCCCCGGGAGTTCGCTCCGCGCGCGGTGCTACAGCAGGCGCCGGCCCGCCGCCCAGGCCGTCAGCTCGTGGCGGTTCGACAGTTGCAGCTTGCGCAGCACGTTGGAGACGTGGGTCTCGACGGTCTTGACGGAGATGTGCAGCCGGCCGGCCGTCTCGCGGTACGTGAAGCCCCGAGCGATGTGCCGCATGACCTCCTTCTCGCGAGAGGTCAACTGGTCCAGCTCCTCGTCGGACGCCTCCGTCCCGTCGGGCAGCGCCCCCGCGAACGCATCGAGCACGAACCCGGCCAGCCGCGGCGAGAACACCGCGTCACCGGCGTGGACCCGGCGGATGGCGTCGACGAGCTCGTCCGGGCCGATGGTCTTGGTCACGTAGCCCCGGGCCCCGGCACGGATGGTCGCGATGACGTCCTCGGCCGCGTC
>CAZDIF010000594.1:0-1824 GCA_964505365.1 uncultured Actinomycetota bacterium | reverse complement strand
TCCGGCGTGGGACGTTCCACCGGCCTCGTGGTGATCCTCGCCGGCCTCGGCGTGGTGGTTGTCGGCGTGCTGATCTGGTCCGGGGCCTTCAGCTGGTTCGGCCGGCTGCCGGGAGACGTGCGTCACGAGACCGACAGCACCCGGGTGTTCATCCCGATCACCTCGATGATCGTGGTGTCGGTGGTGCTGACGATCGTCGTGAACCTGGTCGCCCGCTTCCTGCGGTGACCGCTGACAGGGTCAGCCCTTCGTGCGCTCCACCAGCCACCGCGCCCCGGGCAGCGTGACGGCGACCAGCGCCACCTTGAACGCCTCGCTGCCGAGGAATGGGGTGAGGCCATTGGCAACGGCAGCGGGCCAGCCGATCTGCATCGTGAGCCAGGCCAGCCCGAAGGCGAAGATCACGATCGTGCCCGCGAGCATGGCCACCAGCGCCCGGGGGACGGTGGTGTCGAAGCCCCGCTCGACCAGCACGCCCATGAGTGGCGCTGCGGCGAGCATCCCCCACAGGAACCCGGCCGTGGGCGAGGTCACCAGGTAGGCGGCTCCGCCACCGGCGGTGAAGACCGGCAGGCCCATCGCGCCCTCGGCGAGGTAGGCCGCCAGGGTCGCGGTACCGAGGCGTGGGCCGTAGGTCATCCCGATCGCCAGGACCACCGCGGTCTGCATGGTGAAGGGCACGGGGCCGAACGGCACGGCCACCTTGGCGGACAACGTCAACAGGGCGGTCCCGGCCAGTACCAGCGTCACCGCGCGGACGGCACGGGCGGTACGGGTCTGCGGGGACCAGACGAGATCGGCGAGCGGGAGGGTTGTTGCGTTCACGTCGTGCACCTTGGCGTGGGGTCGGGGCGCACATCTTGGCAGGTTCGGCGCCGACGACGAAGCCGAACGAGTCGCTCAGGTCCGCCGCCCACCGCGCCGACACCTATGTTGGCCACGCGCATACCGATCGGGATGGGTCCCGGCATCGCGTGGCGAGGAGGCACGATGCCCACCGGCGTCTACCTGGTGGACGACCACCCCGACATTCGGCTGCTCTGGCGCATGACGATCGACCGCGCCGAGGGCCTCGAGGTGGTGGGCGAAGCCGCGAGCGGTTCCGAGGTGCTCGACGCGCCCTGGCGCGCCGACGTGGTCATCGTCGACCAGATGATGCCCGGCATGAGCGGCCTCGAGCTCACCGCCGAACTGCGGGCCCGGGGGCTGACCACGCCGGTGATCCTGTGCTCGGCCTACCTGTCGGCCCAGGTGGAGGAGCAGGCCACGAGCGTCGGCGTGACCCGCTGCATGGCCAAGCAGGACATGCGACGGTTGCCCGACCTCATCCGCGAGGTCGCGGTCCTCAGCTGACCGTGGCCCGGTACTGGCGCTGCCACAGTCCCGCGGTGGCGGCGACCATGAGGGCGGCGAGGATGCGCACCAGGACGCCATCGGTCCCGCCGTCGGTCGGGGTCTGGGTGGCCAGGATCGCCTCGTCCTCCGGCGCCTCCCCGGCGACCTGCGGCAGGACCTGCTCGTCGGCCTCGTCGGACTGGCCGAGCGACTGGCCGAAGATGTGGTCACCGACCAGGGGGGCCGAGCGATCCGGCGTGTAGCCGCGGTCGACGGCCACCGCCGGCGGGGTCGTGGCGTTGCCGCCGGACGCCTCCCCGTCGTCGGCCGGCCGGTCGGCGGGCTCGACGTCGCCGTCGTCGGCGGCACGAGTGTCGGTCCCGCCGTCACCCTCGTTCTCGTCGTCGCCCGGCCCCGGGTCCTCTTCATCGCCCGGCGGCGTGGGCACGTCGTCGTCGGGCAGGAGCCCGGTGACGTCGTCGGTGTCGA
>CAZDIF010000593.1:0-1830 GCA_964505365.1 uncultured Actinomycetota bacterium | reverse complement strand
GTCACTGCGCGGGCTCCTTGTCGGGCGGGACGGGGCTGGCCTCGTGGATGGCCGTGTCACCGTAGCCGCGGGTGCGTCCCGGTCGGAGGGAGGCCGGCCACGGCGGGGCGTCGGCGCGGGTGGCCTGTTCGAGGCGGACGGCGGCGTCGTCGGCCAGCAGCGGGACCAGCGCCGCCAGGGTGGCGGCCAGCACGTCGCGGTCGAGCTCGTACGGGGGGTCGAGGAACACGAGGTCGAACGGTCCGGCGACCCGGTCCAGCGCCCCCGGGAGGCGGGCCGCGACCACGGTCGCCCGGTCCGCGACCCCCGCGGTGTCGAGGTTGGTGCGGATGGCCTCCAGCGCCGGCCGGGCGCGCTCCACGAGCGTGGCGTGGTCGGCCCCGCGTGACAGGGCCTCGATCGCGAGCGCCCCCGAGCCCGCGAACAGGTCCAGCACCCGGGCGCCGGGCAGGCGCGGCTGCAGGCTGGAGAACAGTGACTCGCGGACGCGGTCGGCGGTGGGCCGGGTGCGGTCGCCGCGTGGGGTGACCAGCCGGCGTCCGCGGGCGTCGCCCGCGATCACCCTCATGCGGCGGCGTCCGCGCCGACGGTCCGGGCCGTGGCGCCCACCTGGTCGAGGGCGAACGCGGCCCACAGGGCCCGCTCGCGCCAGGCGTCGTAGCGTCCCGACGGCCCGCCGTGGCCGGCACCGAGCTCGGTGCGCAGCAGAATGGGGCCGTCACCAGTGGCGTGGTCGCGCAGGTGCGCCACCCACTTGGCGGGCTCCCAGTAGCCGACGCGGGGGTCGTTGATGCCGGCGGTCACCAGCAGCGCCGGGTAGGCCGCCTCGCGGACGTTGTCGACCGGCGAGTACGACCGGATGGTGGCGGCGACGGCCGGGTCGTTGGGATCGCCCCACTCCTCGTACTCGGGCACGGTCAGCGGCAGGGTGGCGTCGGACATCGTGGACAGCACGTCGACGAACGGGACGACCGCCACCGCGGCACGGCACAGGTCGGGCCGCAGGTTCAGGACGGCACCGACCAGCAGCCCGCCGGCCGACCCGCCCATGACGACCAGCCGGTCGCGGGAGCCGACGCCTGTGTCGACGAGGCGGTCGGCGCAGGCGATGAAGTCGGTGAACGTGGTGGCCTTGTGCTCGAGCCGGCCCTGCTCGTACCAGCGGCGGCCGAGCTCGCCGCCGCCGCGCACGTGCGCGATCGCGTACACGACGCCGCGGTCCAGCAGGCTCAGCCGCCACGGCGAGAACTCCGGGTCGCTGGAGATCTCGTAGGCGCCGTACCCGTACAGCCAGACCGGGGCGGTGCCGTCGACGGGCGTGTCACGGTGCCGCACCAGCGAGATGGGCACCCGCGTGCCGTCCTCGGCCGTGGCCCAGGTGCGGTCGCTGACGTAGTCGTCGGGGTCGTAGCCGGGCACCGGCTGGACCTTCCGGACGACCCGGTCCCGCGTGGCGAGGTCGACATCCATGACCGTGGTTGGCTGCACGAGCGTGGTGGTGACCACCCGGACGGCGGTGGCCTCGTCGTCGGGGGTCGGCCCCAGGTCGGTGATCGCGGCGGGATCGCCGACGTCGAACACGCCGTCGTCGTCGCCGTCAGGCGTGAGGAAGCGCAGCCGCACCGACGCGTCGCCGCGCTCGGTCACGACGAGGTGGGAGGCGAACGCGTCGACGTCCTCGATCCGGACACCCTCGCGGTGGTCCAGGAGCGGCCGCCACTCCCCCGGCGCGTCGACCGGTGCCCGCATGACGGCGAAGTCGACCGCGCCGTCGACGTTGGTCAGCACCAGCAGCCGGTCGCGGGCCCGGTCGTGCTCGACGTGGTACTC
>CAZDIF010000592.1:0-1838 GCA_964505365.1 uncultured Actinomycetota bacterium | reverse complement strand
GCGATCAGGCCCAACACACACAGGCCGACGTAGCCGACGACGTCGAGCAGCAGCCCGGCACCCAGCGACGCGACGGCCGACGCGAGGAACACCACGGTCTCGACGCGCCCCTGCACGGCGGGGCGGATGGCGGCGGGCACCCCACGAGCCAGGAGGGTGCTGCCGGCGACGAACCCGAACGACCAGCCGAGGCCCAGCAGGAACAGCGCCACGCCCATCGCGACCCCGCCCACGGGGCTGGTGGCGGCGAGCACGGCCGACACCGCCAGGGTCGCCAGGGCCGTGGCGATCGCCGGGAGACTGCCGAAGCGGTCCTCGACCCAGCCGGCGACCGGGGCCAGCGCGTACATCCCGAAGATGTGGGCGGACAGGATCAGCCCGATCCGGCCGAGGTCCCCGCCGGACTCACGGATGTGGACGGGGGTCATGGACATGAGCCAGACCATGACGACCTGCCCGGTGACCATGACGGCGATCGCAACGCGGACGGTCGGGAGTCGCCAGGCCGACGCGGTCACTCCCTCCTCGGTGGGACCCTCGTCCAGGGTCTCCGCGACGGCGAGCGTGCCGGGGTCCGGGCGCAGGACGGCCTGGTAGCCAAGCGCCACCGCCGCCATCGCCAGCACGCCGACGACGTAGGGCCCGGCGAGTTCCGGCAGGCCGGCGGCCACGGCGATCCGCCCGGACGGGGCGAGCAGGTTGGGACCCACCACCCCGCCGATGGTGCCGGCCCACACGATCCACCCGAGGGCCCGGCCACGGCGGTCGGGCTCGTGCAGCTCGGCGACCACGTAGCGGGTGAGCTGGTTGGAGGCGTGGCCGACGCCGAACAGGGTCGTGCCGAGCAGCAGCAGCGGGAACATCCCGGCCCGCATGGCCATGACGGCCAGCAGCGCCCCGATGACGGCCAGGGCATACCCGGCGGTGAGGCCGTTCCGCCGGCCCAGCCGACGCAGCAGGCTGGTGACCAGCGTGGCGCCGAGCGCGGTGCCGACGATCCCCATGGCCCCGGGCAGCCCGCTCCACGTCACCGCACCGGTGAGGTCCTCGGCCGCCAGCGGGGCGACGGCCAGTCCGGTGAAGAAGCCGGTCGCGCCGAGCGCGGCACCGCCGAACAGGATGCGCCCCGTGCGCTGTCGCTGGTCCATTCGATCCTGCCCCTTCCGGCGCACCCCATCGGCTGAGAGTAGCCCCGGTCGGATCTCAGTCGCTCCGTGGGTGTCCAGGGGGGTGACCCACCCCCGGCCGCCGGGCCCGCGAGTCGAAGGCATGCACCGGCGCGTCGAGGTGGGCGGCGGCAGCCTCGACGGCGTGCCGGACCACGGTGGCATGTGCCGCCTCGAGGACCGGGCGCGCCGCGAGCGTCAGCACGCGCAGCCACATCGCGACGGGCCAGACCGTCCAGGTGAACCACGCGGCCGTGCCGGCGTCCGTCGGCCGCAGGTGCCAGAGGCCCGAGCCACGGATGGTCCCGGTGACCTGCATCTCCACCCGCTCTGGCCGATCGGCCGACACGACGTCGATGCGGCCGCCGATGCGGTAGCCCCACGGAGCCCGCACCGACCCCGCGATGGAACTGCCGGTCCCATCCGGACCGGCCGGTCGCCGGCGGTCGACCTCGACGACGTCGCCCCAGTGGTCCAGCCATGGCTCGGGCTCCACGACCAGGTCGAAGACGTCCTCCGGCGGCGCACCAACCTCGAACGTTGTCACGAAGGCGTAGGGAGGCAGGACGGACTCCAGGGGGTCGGGGCCGGACCATGGTGCCGGTACCGTCCGAGCCGTGCGTACACGAGACCGACGGATCATGGGCTGGCTGCTGCCGGTCCTCCTGCTCG
>CAZDIF010000591.1:0-1841 GCA_964505365.1 uncultured Actinomycetota bacterium | reverse complement strand
GTGAACAGCTGCTTGTCGGGCATCTCGCTGGGCACGGTCTGCCCGTACAGCCGGCGGCCCTCGGAGGCGAAGAAGGTGCAGGTGTCGATGGCCTCCTGCACCTCGCCGCGGGACTCGCCGATGGGCTTGCCGATCTCGCGGGTGACGATCTGGGCCAGGGCCTCCTTGTTGGCCCGGAACAGCTCGCCCATCGCGTGGATCGCCTCGCCGCGGACCGGTGCCGGCACCCGCGCCCAGGCGCGCTGGGCCTCGGCCGCACGGGCCGCGGCGGTGGCGATCCCACCCGGGCCGGCGAGCTCGACGGTCGAGACGACCTCGTCGAGGTTTGCCGGGTTGGGGATCTCGGTCGTGCCGGCCGGGTCGTCGGTCCACGGCTGGCCGTCGATGAGGCTCGTGACGTTCATGGTGCGCTCCCGGGTTGCGTGCGTGGGATCAGGCGGTCGTCGCCTTCACGGCGCGTTCGAGCGCCTCGACCGCCTGGGTCAGCTCGTCGGCGCTGACGGTCAGCGGCGGGCGGAACCGCAGCGTGCGCTCGCCGCAGGCGGGCAGGATGACGCGCTCCTCGGCGAACATCCGACCGGCGACGGCGTCGCGGGTGTCGCCGTCTGGTAGGTCGACGGCGCACAGCAGGCCGCGACCGCGGGCATTGTCGATCGCCGGGACGCGGTCCTGCAGGTCCTGTAGCTGTTCCAGCAGGCCGGCGCCGAGCCGGCCTGCTTCCTCGACCAGCCCGTCGCGCTCGATGACGTCGAGCATCACGGTGGCGCGGACCATGTCGGCCAGCGACCCGCCGAAGGTCGAGTTGAGGCGGCTGGGCGTCGCGAAGACGTTGTGGGGCTCGTCGTCGAGCCGGCGCCCGGCGATGATCCCGCAGACGTGTGTCTTCTTGCCGTAGGCGACGATGTCCGGCTCGATGCCCAGCTGCTGGTGGGCCCACGGTGTGCCGGTCATGCCGACGCCGGTCTGCACCTCGTCGACGACGAACAGGGCCTCGTGCTCGTGCGCCAGCGCCTGCAGCCCCTGCAGGAAGGTCGCCGACAGGTGGCGGTCGCCGCCCTCGGACTGGACGGGCTCGACGATCACGCAGGCGATGTCGTGCGGGTGGGCGGCGAAGGCCTCCTCCGCGGCGCGGAGGGCGCCCTCCTCCGCCTCGCGGTTGGCGTCGGCGTGGGCGTCGAGGGGGAACCGCAGCGCCGGCGAGGGGATGCGCGGCCAGTCGAACTGCGGGAACCGGGCCGTCTTGTTGGGGTCGGTGTTGGTCAGGCTCATCGTGTAGCCGGTGCGCCCGTGGAAGGCGTGGCGCAGGTGCAGCACCCGCGAGCCCAGCGCCGGGTCGCGCCCGGCGGCCTCGTTGCGGCGCGACTTCCAGTCGAAGGACGCCTTGAGGGCGTTCTCGACCGCCAGCGCACCGCCCTCGATCATGAAGTGGTGGTCGAGCCCCTCGACGCCGAGCACCCGGTCGAAGGTGGCCACGTACTCGGCCTGCGGGGCGGAGTACACGTCGGAGTTCGACGGCTTGTGCCGTGCGGCGGCCAGCAGTCGTGCCTCGACCTCGGGCTCGGCCATCGCCGGGTGGTTCATGCCCAGCGCGCTGGACGCGAAGAAGCTGAACATGTCCAGCCGCGCGGTGCCGTCGCGGGCGTCGACGATCGTCGCGCCACGGCTGCGCTCGAGGTCGAGGACGAGGTCGAATCCGTCGACCAGGACGTGCTGGCGCAGCGTCGGCAGGACGTCGTCGGCGCGCATGGGGCTCCCGTTGTCGGCCGCGTTGGTTCTCCTCCCGACGCTAGCGACCCCCAGACGGCCCGTGCGGACACCGTGCGCGCCCAACGCGCCCGCCC
>CAZDIF010000590.1:0-1843 GCA_964505365.1 uncultured Actinomycetota bacterium | reverse complement strand
CGTTCACGAAAGGTCTGACTGTGGGGCCCGAGGCCATTGCCTGGCTTGCGCTAGGAGACTGCTGAACAAGCGGTCGACACGGGTCGGTGGTGGGCGTAGCGTGGGTGTGGGTCCCGGTGGAGCTCGGACCGAAGAGTCGGCGTGAGAGAGTGGAAGCCGATCGCGCAGGTGGCCCAAGAGCCGTAGAGACGCCTCTCAGTGAGCCAGCCGGGGCCCACCTGTGTGTTCAGGCGGGTGCCAAGGCCCACCCGGCGCTGTTGCGGGTCAGCCCGAGGGCCAGCAGCCGTTGGAGATTGACCGCGGCGGCACGGTGGGCAAGCCAGAGTTGGTTGGCGGCGATGCCGCGGAAGCGCACCCGCCGGTGGCCGCGCCGGACGAGCCAGGCGATGGTGCGTTCGACCATGGGGCGATGTTTGCGGTAGCGGTCCTGCCAGTCCGGATCTTGGGCCGCGGCACGGGCTGCGGCGTGGATGTCGTGGTGCGGGTGGATCGTGAGGATCTTGCCCCGCTTGTTGGTGGTGCACCGCTCACGCAGTGGGCATGCGTGACAGCGTGAGGCGAACCGGGCCGCCCCGGCCGGGCTGATCGGCACGGTCTGTCCGGCCGGGCAGGTGGCGGTGCCGGCGTTGGTGTCGATGTCGAAGTCCGCGATGGTGAACGCGTCCGGGTGGGCGGTGAGCCGGCGGGTCGGCCAGGGCTTGATCGTGGTGGTGTGGTCGGCGTCGGCCAAGGCCTGCAGGGTGTCGGCCGAGCTGTAGGCCGAGTCGGCCAGGACCTCCACCGGGCCGTCCTCGTCGGCCAGCAGCGCGATCCCGGTCGGCCCGTCGGGGGCGTTGCCTGCCGTCAGCCGTGCGGCCGCGATCACCCCCGTGTCGGGCTCGACACTGATGTGGGCCTTGAACCCGTCCCGGTACGACGACCGGGACTTGCGCACGTGCCGCGACTCTGGATCGACCGTGGAGATCACCCGATCCGGCGCGGTCTTGCGGGCGATCCGCCAGCTGCCCTCGTCGTCGCCTTCTTCGACGTCCTGGCCGGCCACCAGCGCCAACAGCCCCACCGCCTCACGGTCGGACTCGTCCAGTTCGACGTTCTCGAGCGTCTCGAGGATGGAAAGCGCATCGGCCACCAGCGCCGACACCAGCGCATCGCGGGCGGCCGGATCGGTCCAATCACAGGCGGGCTTGCCCGGCTGGGCATAGTCGTGGGCGCTCACCTCCACGTCGGCCGCCGCCGGGATCTGGCGGCGGACCCGCCGGATCTGGGCCACCAGCTGGGTGACCGTGTCCTGGGTGGCCACCGCATCATCAAGCACCGTGGAGTCCAACGCCCGCCGCGTCGACTTCTTCAACACGCCGGTCTCGGCCACCACGGCCCGGACCGCCTCGAAGATCCGCTCCGGACGATCCGAGCTGCGCAGCCGGTTGCGCCAGTACGTCAACGTCGTCGGGTGGAAGCCCTCGTGGTCCAACGGCAACCCCGCGGCCACCTTCCAGCGGATGTCGACCCGCAGCCGCTCCATCGCCTCACGGTCCGACAGCCCCTCCAACGACTGCAGCACCAGCACCGTGGCCGCCACCGGTGCGGGCACCGACGGCCGCCCCCGCCGCGACGGGAACAGATCCGCGAACAGCTCGTCCGGGAACAACCGCTCACGCTCGACCGCCAAGAACGCATACACCGAGCCGTCATCGACCAGATGGCCGACCAGCCCCGCCGCGTCCAACAGCTCCACGTTCGGATCGGATCGACCCTGCACCACACCCTCCCGGCCGGTGCAGCGATTCTCCCAAACCACAGGCACGCTTCCGCGGAAGCGGCCCATTGTTCAGCAGTCTCCTAG